>NZ_FQUI01000010.1 GCF_900129175.1 Marinitoga hydrogenitolerans DSM 16785 | reverse complement strand
AGAAAAATTAGAAATGTAATGTAATAGCAAAGTAAAAATTTCGATATTTAGAAGAAGCTTAGAGCTTCTTCTTTTTTCTCTTGTTTTTATACATAATTTCATCAGCTTTGGATATTATCGAATCAAGTGTTTCTGAATGATTATATTCTATGAAGCCAAAGCTAACACTGTAATTAATCTTATTTTTTTCACTAAGTTTTTTCAGCTCTTTTGCTATATTTTTTTCAAGTCTCCGAGCATTTTCTAATCTGCAATTGTATAAACCTATAAAAAACTCATCTCCGCCATATCTTGCAACAATATCAGATTCTCTAATATGTTTTTTTATAGTATTTGCTATGATTTTTAATGATTTATCACCTTCAAAGTGACCATAAGTATCATTTATGTTTTTTAAGTTGTCTACATCTATAAAACCTATAGTAACAGGAATACCGTTTCTTTTGGATAAAGATATGATTTCATTTAATAATTGAAATCCAGCATGTCTATTATAAACATTTGTTAAAGAATCAAAATGAGCCATTTTTTGCAAAACTAATTCATTCTTTTTAGATTTTGTAATATCTCTGCTAATTAAAGCTATACCTTGTATTTCTTTGCTTTGGAAAATTGGATAGTAACTATTGCTTACCCAATATTTGCTTCCATCAAATCTTTTTATTTCCTTTTCTACAAAGAACTTTCTTTTTTCTTTTATAGCAATCTCGATTTCTTTAAAAAACAGGTTTTCTCCTTTAAAAACATCTTTTAGATTATCTCCTTCTTTTAATTCTTTTTTAAAGTCTCTTTTTGTCCATTTTTTAAAGACAGAATTTGCCAGTATTATATTGAGTTTTTTATCGACAAATAAAATGCCATCCTGACTATTTTCTATAATGGCTTTTAATAAGGTTTCGGATTTTTCTAATTTTTCTTTTGTGAATTGTAACTCTCTTGTATATGCTTCAAGGGAATCTAACAAAAATCTTAATTCTTCATTTTTAGATTTTGTAATTTCAATTTGTTTTTTTAATTCTATGGTTCTTTTTTGAATAATGTTTCTCATTAATAATATTATAAAAGATAATGAAATTAAAATTATTAAAGAAAAAAATACAAATAATTTAATCCATGTTGGAAATTTAAAATTGAAAATATATTTGTTTGTTACTGTATAATATATGGAATTTTTATTAGCTTTTAATTCACTCAATTCAATATCTATTTTTTGAATTATATCCTTTAAACTTTTTTTATGATATATGATATAAGCATTGATTATATAAAAGGAAATAGGTGTTTCTACTAAATTATATTTTTTGTATAAAGTTATTCCAGAGTAATAATTAAGCAATCCAGCATCTATTTCATTTTTGCTTAACGATTTACACATCTCTTCATGTGTATTAAATTCAATAAAGTTAATATCTAAGTCAAGCATTTCATTTATATTTTTTAAACCTTTTTCACCTGTATAAAAAATATCATCTTTTATAACGCCAATTTTTTTATGTTTCAAATCTATAAAATTTTGTATCTTCGTATGCTTATTCGTAAAAATCTTACCATAAGTATCGTATAATGGAACGGAATTATATTCAAATATTTTATCTCTTTCTTTCGTATATCCAGCTCCCAATACCATATCTATTAAATCATTTTCGAGATAATCCAAAGCATCAGAAAAATTTAAATAAACATATTGAGGAGTAAATTTTTCTTTTTTTGCAATATAATTCATTATTTCAGGTAATATTCCTTTGATTTTCCCATCTTCTGCATACATCAACGGAGGGTTTTCATAAACCCCTATTTTTAATGTATAGCTCAAAGAAATTTGCGTTAATGTTATAATAATGAATAATAGAATAATTTTTTTCACATTATTCACTCCGTAAGGTGCGTTTAATTTCGCCATATTTATCAAATTCAACAGTGTCAAATGAAGTAGTAAACGAATTATTCAATATATAATTTTTAATATCTTTTGGGTTATTTTTAGTATTTTTAAATGTTTGAGATAATATTTCCAGTGTTTCATATGTAAGATAAGCATATATATTTGGGTTTTTATTATATTTTTTCTTAAAAGTTTTTAAGAAATCAGGGTTTTGTTGAAAATATGTAAGAGAAAAAATATTATTATGATTATCAAATAAGTTCGTAATTTCATCATCATTAAACCAGGATAAAACTATTATATTTATCTCAGGATTTAATCTTTTCAAAAGATTTGAAATTAAAACGGTTTTATTAACAGAGTTTATTAATAGATAAGCATAGTTTTCGCCATTATAAAGAGATTTAATTTTTTTTATTGATGATGTAATTTTATCTAAAGTAATTAAGTTAATATCTCCATTATAGAATTTTTTAAAATTTTCAAAAGCATTATTTATATATAAAGAATTTTCATAGCTTTTAATTACTAAAATTTTTTTAGTTTTTTTATTTAAAAAATCTGAAATTTTTTTTTGTTCGTTTTTATTATTTAAAGAAACTCTTATAAACCAATCATCTTCATTGGTATAAGAATCATGGCTGATAGAAATACCTATTCCAAGTATCTTATCTTTTTTTAATAAGGGATATATAGGTTTAAATGATGTGGAATCTGTCGAGAATAGTATAATTTTTATATTTTTCTTTTTTAAATTATTATAAGCAACTAAAGCACTATCAGGATTACCGCTGGCGTCTTCATAATATATTTTTAGTTTAACTTGTTTGTTTTCACTTAAGAATAAATTCACACTTCTTACCACATCTTGTGTTGTAAAAGTTTCATCACCACTAAAATTTCCTATTATTCCTATTTTTATAGGTTTATTTATTATATATATAGTAACAATAATAACAACCATAAAAGAGATAAAAAAAGTTTTTTTATTCATATTTTTCCTCACTCCATAATTTGTTGAATAAATCTAACATAGTCTTTTGTATATTTTTATTGTATAAAATAATAATGAACTCATCATTTTTTTCTCTGGCTCTATAAGTTAAATTATAACTTCCGAGTAAAACACCGTTTTCATTTATTAACACCTTTAAATGCATATTTCTATATTTTTTTGAAATAGTATATTTTACGCTTTTTAAATACTTTAAATTAGAGTAGTTTTTTATATTCCAATTATCAGCTATAATTTTTACATCTATATTTTTTGAAGATAAATATTCCAGATTATATAAAATTCTATTATCGGTAAACGAAAAAGTGAAAATATATAGAATTTTTTTCGAAGATAATATAAAATTATCTATTACATTAAAAATGTTTTCTGATGGTCCTGTTACAAATACGACCTTACCTAAATCTTTTGAATTTATAACTTTATCTATTATTCTTTTATTTTTTCCAAAATTCCCATTTTTAAAATTATCAAATTCTTTTAAAAACAAAGAAACAATGTTTTTATCTTCAGAATATATAAAAATATTTAAATCTTCAAAAATGCTACCTTTTGTAAAGTTTCCTGTTCCAAATAAAACGCTATTATTATCAAAAATAATAAATTTTTCATGCAAATACCCTTCAAGATTTTTATCTGGTAATATATTGTAACTTTTGAAATATAAATTTTCATATTCTATATATCCTGAAGATTTGTTGGTATCTAAAAGTTCTAAAAATGGGGAATTTATACTTAAAGAAGCAAATTTTAGATTATCTGATAAGATAGTTTTTTCTTTTATAAAATTATATATTTTATAAGAAGGAGTTATGAAGATTTCATAAGAAAAAATAATATGAGCAAATAGGATAAAAATCAATATGAAGAATTTATACATAATATCCCCCGATTTAATATAAAAAATAATGTTTAATTTAAAACGTAAAAAAATACAGCTATAAAGTGAGAAACACTTCCACCTAACACAAAAAGGTGCCATATCATATGACCATATGGCAATTTTCTCCAGATATAAAATATAGCTCCAATAGTATATGATAATCCACCAATCACTAACCACATAATACCTGTTTGTGGAAGATTATTAACAAGAGGTTTTATGGCGAAGATAATCATCCATCCCATTGCAATATATAATAGAGTTGATAATATTCTGAATTTTTTTACAAAGAAAGGTTTTAAAATTATACCAATTAAAGCAAGTATCCATACTATTATGAAAATTGACCAACCAATTTTTCCGTTTAAAGTTACTAAAGTAAAAGGTGTATATGTTCCTGCGATTAATAAATAAATAGATGAATGATCTATAATTTCTAAAATTTGTTTTGCTTTTTTGTGTTGAATGCTGTGATATAAAGTTGAAGATAAATATAGCAAAAATAAGCTAATTCCATATATAATTACACTAAATGTCTGTAAAAAAGTTCCATTAAATGAAGAAAAAATAATCAAGATGACAAGAGCAACCAAGCTTAATATGGCACCTATTCCATGAGTTATTGAATTTGCAAGTTCTTCGCCTTTTGTATATTTTTCAAAATTATTTAAGTCTTTAATATCATTCACCTTCCGCTATAGGAATTTTTTTTTCAATTTCTAATACAAGACCTTCTGCCGTAGCTAAATTAGTAGCAAGAGGGATATTATGAACATCACATACTCTCATTAAAGCAGAAACATCAGGCTCATGTGGTTGAGCAGTTAAAGGATCTCGTAAAAATATTACAAAATCCATACTTCCAGCTGTTATCATAGCACCTATTTGTAAATCACCGCCATATGGACCAGAAGCAAATTTTGTTACTTTCAAACCAACTTTTTGTTCAATTAAAGTTCCTGTAGAATTAGTAGCATATAAATTACATTTTTTGAAAACGTGTTTCCATTCTTTTACAAACATGACTAAATCCAATTTTTTCTTATCATGAGCTATTAAAGCAACATTTATCATTTTATCCCTCCAAAAATTTTAATTATATTTAGCATATATTTAGGTTGTCTAAAAAGTCTCAAATGAAACGAAGACTCGAAGATTGCCCTTAAAATTATGAATGGAAGCCGTCAAAATTACATGGATGTAATTTTGAGCGAAACAATACACGATGTATTGTTTGAGCGACGGCTGAGAATAAATAATTTTAAGGATTAGCAATCAAGCTGTCTGAGTGAATTTGACTTTTTAGACATCGTAAGCGTATGTTTTTAAACATCTAAATTATAACATAATTTTATCGAACAATAAAATTTTTAAGATGCTCAAATCCCATAGAAAACAAAAAACGACCTGAAAATTCCAGGTCGTAAAAACAACTCTCATTGTTAATTATATCATAAAAAAAATATTTTGTCAAGAGTTTTTATTTTTTTAATTTTTTTAATTTAAAAAATTCTTCTCTTTCAAATTCTTCTAAAGTATCTTGAATAAATTTTATAGATTCTTTCAATTGAGGAATAACAATATTTTCGAGTGATGAAACTCTCTTTTTGGTTTTTTTTACTTCATATGCAAGTTTATAAACTTTGTTTTCTATAATTGAGGCTTCAGTTATTAGTTCCAAAACAGTTTTAAATGAAATATAAGCTTGATCAAGAGCGGCGTTAGTTCTATAAATTTCATATGGAATCTCAATTGTTTGTTTTTCTCGATAGAATTCTGGAACTTCTACACCCATTACACTTCTAAATCTTATATTTAAATTATCATATTCAGGAACACCATTTGCATATTCTTCAACATTTTCAATTCCCAAATCAAGGTTTGCCAGTTGAAGAGACTCATAGGCCTTTTCAAAAATTTTTAATATTTTTTCTTGAATATCTCTGGCTTGATCTATTAAATCTATTAATTCTTTCATGATAATATTTCTTTTTTTCTCAAGCAGGTCATGTCCTTGCTTTGCAAGAACAAATTGTTGCTTTAAATTTATTAAATTACCTTTTGTTGGAATTGTTTGATTAAAAATCATTTTTTCACCTTCAATCTTTGGTGGTTAAAGAAATTATTTTTCATTGTAATATTTCTCTATAAATGTTTTCTTTATTCTTGTCAATTCTGTTTTTGGAAGTATAGATAATATGTTCCATGCTAATTCAAGTGTTGAATCCAAATTTCTTTCTTCATTAAATCCTTGATTGATAAAAGTTTCTTCAAATTCTTTTCCGAATTTTAGATATAATTTGTCTATATCTGACAAATCATCTTCACCGATAATAGCTGCTAAAGATCTTATTTCAAAAACTCTTGAATAAGAAGCAAATAATTGTGAAGCAACATCTGGATGATCCTCCCTTGTATATCCTTTACCTATGCCATCTTTCATTAATCTTGATAATGAAGGTAAAACATTTATAGGTGGGTAAATATTTTTTCTATGCAAATCACGTGATAAAACAATTTGTCCTTCTGTAATAAAACCAGTTAAATCAGGAATAGGATGCGTGATATCATCATTTGGCATAGTTAAAATAGGAATTTGCGTAACAGATCCTTTTTTTCCTCTAATCATACCAGCTCTTTCATATATGGATGCAAGATCTGAATAAAGATAACCGGGGAACCCTTTTCTTCCCGGGATTTCACCCCTATAATTAGATAATTCTCGTAATGCTTCACAATAATTTGTCATGTCATTTAATATAACAAGTACATGTTTTTCTAGTTCAAATGCCAGATATTCTGCAACCGTTAAAGCTATTCGGGGAGTTGCAATTCTTTCAACAACTGGGTCACTAGCTAAGTTTAAAAAAACCACCATATTTTTAATGGCGCCACTTTCTTCGAAACTTTTTATAATAAAATTTGCATCATCTTTCTTTAGACCAATAGCCCCAAAAACTACAGCAAATTCTTCATTTGACTTTAATTTTGCTTGTTTAGCAATCTGAACAGCTAATCTGTTGTGTGGTAATCCGTTTCCGGAAAAAATAGGGAGTTTTTGTCCTCTAATCAGAGTAAGCATGCTATCTATAGCTGAAACTCCAGTTTGTATAAAATTTCTTGGATATTCTCTTGCTGCCGGATTAATAGCAGAACCATTAATATCGATACTTTTTTCTCCAATAATTTCGCCCATGTTATCAATAGGTCTTCCTAAACCATCAAAAGTTCTTCCTAATATATCAGGAGATATATTAATTTCTAAAGGTTTTCCTAAAAATTTTATTTTAGGTTCTTTTAAAGATAAGCCTTGTGTTCCTTCAAAAACTTGGATAATAGCAGCATTTTCACTAACCATTATAACTTTTCCAGTTCTTTTTTGACCATTTTGCTCAATTTCAACAACTTCATCATATTTTATATCTTTAACATTTTCAATAACAATAAGTGGTCCGTGAATCTGTGAAATTCCACTATATTCTCTAATTGCCATTAACTCACCTCCACAAGGAGACTTAATTATAAATAGTGTCTAATTTTTTAAAATGTTCATTCATCATATTTTCTATTTCTTTAAATTCGTCAATATTCTTAATTTCTTCTTTCATTGTAAGTAATTTAGAAACAATTTCTGATGGTAAAACACGACTAATAGCTATATTTTTATCAATATATATTTTTGCTTTATTATAAGTATCCATAATAACTTTTATTAAATTATATTGTTTTTCCAATGAGCAAAACGAATCAACGTTGCTAAATGCACTCTGCTGTAAAACACCAACTTTTATTATTTTAGCTATTAAAACAACTAATTTTTGGTTATCTGGCAAGACATCTTCCCCTACAATTTTTATAATTTGTTGTAATCTATCATCCTCTGTTAATAATTTCATTGCTTCATCTCGATAGTAATTCCATTTCTCTTCAACGTTATTTGAGAACCATTCTTTTAAATCTTCTGAATATTCACTATAACTTGTGAGCCAATTAATTGATGGATAATGCCTGGAATAAGCGAGGTTTTTATCTAATCCCCAGAAACATTTTACAAATCTTTTGGTGTTTTGTGTAACTGGTTCCGAAAAATCTCCACCGGGAGGTGAAACTGCACCTATAATTGTAACGGAACCTTTTGTTCCATTTAGATTTTCAGAAATTCCAGCTCGTTCATAAAATTGGCCAATTCTAGATGCGAGGTATGAAGGGTAACCTTCTTCAGCTGGCATTTCTTCAAGACGTCCAGATAATTCCCTTAAAGCTTCAGCCCATCTTGATGTAGAATCAGCCATTATTGCAACATTATATCCCATATCTCTAAAATATTCTGCAATAGTGATACCTGTATAAATAGAAGCTTCTCTTGCTGAAACAGGCATATTAGAGGTATTTGCTATTAAAACAGTTCTGTCCATTAATGGAGCCCCAGTTCTTGGATCTTTTAAATTAGGGAATTCCTCTAAAACTTCTGTCATCTCATTACCTCGTTCTCCACAACCTATATATACAATAATATCAGCATCTGCCCATTTTGCTAATTGATGTTGAGTAATTGTTTTACCTGTACCAAAACCTCCTGGTATAGCAGCTGTTCCGCCTTTGCTTATAGGGAAAAACAAATCTATTACACGTTGCCCAGTAATTAATGGAATTTTTGGCTCTAAACGTTTTTTCACAGGTCTTGGTATTTTGACAGGCCATTCTTGATATAATTTTATCTCTTTAATGCCATTATTTGTCTCGATTTTTGCTAATGTGTCAGTGACTCTATAGCTTCCATTTTCTTTAAGTTCTATTATTTTTCCGTTAATATTTGGAGGTATCATTATCTTATGTTTTAAATATTCTGTTTCTTGAACTTCTGCAATAATTTCTCCGCCGGATACAATATCACCAATCTTTTTTATAAATGAAACTTCCCATAATTTAGATTCATCAAGGCCAAAAGAATCAATACCTCTTCCAATAAATGACCCGGATTTTTTGATTAATTCATTTAAAGGTCTTTGAATACCATCATAAATACTACCGAGTAATCCTGGACCAAGAGCTACAGATAGCATCTTTCCAGTACCTTCAACAGGTTCTCCGGGTTTTAGCATTGAGGTTTCTTCATACACTTGTACTGTTGCAATATCACCATCAATACCTATAATCTCACCAGTTAATTTAAAATTACCAACTCTAACCATTTCATTCATAAAAACCCCTTTTGCATTTTTAACTTTTACAACAGGGCCATTTATTTCTCTAATTTGCATCATATTTCTCCCACCTCTTTTAAGACAAGGCTGAAAATCCAGTTTTTATTTTCTTCTATAAATGAATCTATAGTATTTTTTATATTTAAATATTTTCCTTTCAAGATTATTCCACCTTTAATGGTATTGTCTATTTCAATTTTATGATCTTTTATAAAAGAGTTAATGATATTATAATCTTTTTCGTTGCATAAGACAATGTAATCTTCATCAATCAATTTAACTGCTTCTCTATATAATTTTTGATAAAACAACTTTTTTCTTTCTGGATCTAAATCTATTAGTTTACTTTTTAATAATTCCAATATTTTGGATAACAACTGATTTTTTAAAATTAAATTTTCTTGTTTTAATTTAAGTTCAGCTTTAGCTTCAGCTAATTTTAAGATTTGTTCTTGTTTTTCATGAGCTTCTTTAAGTTTTATTTTTTCATAATTGTCTATTTCCTTTTTTATTTTTTCTTCAATATTTTTATATTCATCTTCATACTTTTTCTTAATAGAGATGAATTCTATTTCAAAATCTTTATCTAATAATCTTATCATTTTGTCTAATTTATTTTCCATTTCATTCATTTATTCTCACCCCAATAGCTTCCTCTACATATTTGGTAATAAAATCTTTATCACTTCTCCAACCGTGTCTGTCAGGTATAACAAAAATAAGAGGAAGTTTTCCTGAAAGTTTATGATTTTTTAATTCTTCAGGTATTTTTTTGGCTGCTAACTCTGTAATTAAAATAACACCAATATTTTTATCTTTTAGAGCGTTTTTAAATGCTTCTAAAATCTCATTTTTTTCATGAACAACAACACCTTTTACACCACTTAATCTTAAACCTGTTGTAGTATCGATGTTATCGCTAATGAGAAAAAATTTCATGAATTATATCCTCCCAAGTATCATTATGGTAACTATTAACCCATAAATAGCAATACCTTCAGCTAAGCCAACATAGATTAAAGTTTTTCCTAACAATTCCGGTTTTTCACTAATTGCACCAACTGAAGCAGCACCAACCATACCGACACCGACACCAGCACCAACAGCAGCTAAACCTGTAGCTAAAGCAGCACCGATTAATCCTAGACCTGTATTGTCTGTTGTATCAACTACAGGAGTTGAAGGATTATCAGAAGCAGCGTATGTAGTTGTTGGAACTAAACTAATTAAAGCGAATACCATAATAGCTATAAATAGAGCTATGTTTCCTGCAAATATTTTCTTTGCGAATCTTCTGGATTTTTCTGGGTTTTTTGCAAAATAAAATCCGAAAACAACAGTTAAAAATACTAAAATAAAGAGAGAAATAATGTATGCCATAACTAACACCTCCACTAAAATTTATATTTAATAGGATTGAACTCTTTTCCATTTCCTTTAAAGAAACGCGTAAAGAATTCATAATACTCTAACCTTAATGTTTGAATAAAAACGACTAAACCTTCTAAAACAATAATTAAAACATTACCAAGCAAAAGAATTGTAAAAGATAAAAAGGAATTATTTGTCATTTTTGACATCATATAAAAAGCTAAAAATAATCCGGCATGATTTAATGCAAAAGCGCCTAATCTGATAAAAGATAGGGTATTACTTAGATAACCCAACATAACTTCAAATAATTCGAAAAATCCCTGGACAATTTTTTCTCCTAAACTTCCTTCTTCAAAAATAATGCTCTTTATATATATAAGAGTTATGAGAAATATGATGAAAAAATAACTAATAGATGGGAAAACACCATTTTTTATCATATAAAATATTGAACCTAATAAAATCCAATAAAGAGAAATTCCAGCATATCCATTCGGATCAAAAATTAATTCTTTATTCTTTTTATTTTTTATTTTATTTATTATATTCAAAGACATTGCTGCTGTAAGTATTGCAATACCAAAATATATAGAAAGCATTAAAAAATAATTTATATTGTCCATAGGCCTTTTCCATAAAGGTTTTATTACATTTTCGAAACCAAAAAAACTTCCATATAAAATACCAAATAGTACAGACGAAATACCGGAAGCGCCAATAATATAAAAGAGATCATTCTTTTTTTTCTTATAAATCCAGAAACCAAATAAAGATAATATCATTCCCTGTCCAGCATCTCCGAACATCATGCCATAAAACAGTAAGAATAATATTGAAATTATAGGAGTTGGATCTATTTCATCACTTGAAGGTGTTCCGAACATTTTTACGACGAATTCAAAATGTTTAAAAAAGCTATTGTTTCTCAATAGAGTTGGGGATTTCTCGTTAAATGAATAATCAAGAAGTAAAACAAATTCATTTTCTTTCGAGTAATTTAATAATTCAGAATATATCTTTTCAGTTGCCCAACCTGAGATTACAAAGAAATTTTCTGTGAATCTCATTGAATGAGTGAGATCATATATATTTTTTAATACGAAAATATAATCGAAATATTTGTAAATATGTCTTCTGTTTTCAAAAAATATTTTTTTTAAAGAGATTTTTAACATTTCAATCTCATATTTCAAAGAACGATATTTATCATATAATTCCCAAAGTATTTCTTTTGGAGTTCCAATATACTCATTTGAAATAATATATTCTTGAAAATTAGCGATTGATAACGTTTTTTCGATTTTAATTTTTGAGTCATAAATAATAAAAAGCCATGTGAAATCAGAGTCTTCAGCAAGATTAATTACCAGTATATTTCTATCTTTAATACTTTCTAAGAATCTGGCATAATACATAGTACTAATTTTTCCAACAGTATATTTTAAAAATTTTAATTTTTTAAGGTCTTCAATTTTTAGTTTTATAGGTTTTAATTTTTCAAATATTTCAATTTCTTTTTCCAATTTTTCTCTTTCTTCTTTTAGCTTTTCCATTGTTTCAGATATGCTTTTCATTTTGGAATCTAATTTTTTTGAAAATTCTAAAATTTTTTCTTTATCTATAATTAATGGAAATTTTATTTTTTTTGTTTTAGGTTCTGGAACTTTTTCTGCGTAATTAAATATATTTATAAAATTTTCATATATATATTTGTATGCGTTTTCTTTTTCAGTTTTTAATACTTTTAAAGCGTGTTGATCTAAAACTTTGTCGAGTGAAATAATTTCAATTTCTTGTGAATCTAAAATTTTTTTTGAAATAGATTCTAATTCGTATTTATTAGAAATAATTGTAAAAGGTTTTAATTTTTCATGCATAATCAATCACCTACCAGAAGTAAAAAAGTTTTAATTTTATCATTTGGGATTTCATATCTTTTCCCTTCTATTAATGTAATTAAATCTTTGTATTCATATTCTCTTACGTATAGATATCCACTCATAACATCAAATCCATTTTGTGTGTGACTAAGTAGCATTTTTGCATTTTCTAATAAGATCTTTTCACATGTTCTTTCTATTACGTATGGAAATATATCTTTTTCAATGTTTTGGAAATACTTACCATAAGAACAAACAGAAATTTTGTTTATAAAATCTTCAGTGTTTTCGGCAGTAGCTATGTTTTTTAATTCTTCAGATGAAAGATTAAAAGAAATAGGCATAAGAAAATTTAAAACCTCTTCTGTAGAAAATTTGAATAAAACTTTCGCTCTATATACCCATTGAATATTTGCAAGATCCATCTGTATAAAAAATATTTTTTTTAAATTTTTTCCGAAGCTTGGGATTAATCCTAAGATGGATTTCATTTTTGTAAAATACCAAAAATCGAAAGCATTTAACAAATATTGAATTTTATTTGTTTTTAAATAATTTTGAAATGTGGAATCTATAACAGATTTATAAGGTGTATTTTTGAGAATATTTAGAACATCATCAAAAGATTTGGTTGAAGCTAAAATATCTTCATCGATATATTGATGATTTAAAGGAAAAAATTTTTCTTTTGATATATATTCAGAATGTTCTGAGTGAAGAGACCTTAATACAAACTTTATATTTTCAATTTCGAATCTTTTTTCCATAATTTTAAAAAATTTTTGCCCTTCTATTGGAAGATAGAAATAAATATTGTAAAAATCTGAAAGTATAGATTTTCTGATTAATATCTCAATATCTCGTCTATGGAGTTTGGAGATATCTTCATTTTCAAATATTTTATTATAATGTGTGTGTTTTTTTAAATATTCAGCAATTTCAGTAACTGAGTTAGTGTTTATTAGATTTCTAAAATCTTCTTTATTAAGGATTTTAGAATTTAAAGATTTTATTTTTGCCATTAAAGCTGGAAATTTCAATTTAATCATCCCCAATTATAAAATGATTTTATCTAACACTTTTAAAGTAATAGAATCAATATTTTTTTCTAATTCGTCAAACTTTTCTTTTATTTTTAAAATATCTTTTCCGCATTCATCCATAATCTTTTTAGATGATATTTCAGCATTTTTTATAATAGTATAATAACTTTTGTTAATTTCATCAAACTTTTCATTTTTTTTCTTTTCTAAGTCAAATATTTTCTCTTTTAATTCTTTTTTTAGATTTTCTTCAGCTTTTTTTAATTTCTCATTAGTTTCAATTTCAGCGTTAACAATTTTATTGATAATTTCATTTGGGGATAAATCCATTCTACCACCTCCTGAAAATATTATACTCCTTTAATATTTGAAATTTCAATAAAAATATATGTATATTCATAGCTTAAAACTATTAAGAAACTATTAAAGTCAATTATGATAAAAAATCTCATATTTTTATATTTGATTGACAAATTAAAAATTTTATAGTGGCTTTAGAAGTTATATCTTTTTAATGCTTTAACATAAATGTAAATGCTTTTTACAGTTTAAATTATAAAATAAAGATAGATTATTCAAAAAGAGGTGGTTTTAATGTACGATGCAATAATAATTGGTGGGGGTCCTGGCGGATATGTTACCGCTATTAGATTGTCTCAGTTAGGAAAAAAGGTTGCATTAGTTGAGAAAGAAAATTTAGGTGGAACATGCACAAATCAGGGATGTATTCCAACAAAAGCTTTACTTACAGCAGCGCATTTATATTCTGATATTATTTCTAAATCTAAAAAATTTGGAATAAAAGTGGAAAATGTCACGTATGAACTTGCAGGAATTATGAAACATATGAAGAAATCTGTGACTATGTCAAGAAAAGGGATAGAATATTTAATGAAAAAAAATACTATTGATGTTTTAAAAGGAACTGGTGAAATAATAGATAAAAATCATGTAAGGGTAAATGGTGAAATAATAGAAGGTGATTATTTAGTATTAGCTCATGGATCTGTTCCATCAAAATTTCCCCCTTTTAATGAAGTTGAAGGAATTTGGACAAGTGATGATGTTTTTAAAATGGATAAATTACCTGAAAGTATTGTTATAATAGGTGGTGGGGTTATAGGAATAGAATTTGCTACCTTTTTTTCCACATTAAAAAAAGAAGTTACTATTGTTGAACTTGCAGATCATATTTTACCTTTTGAAGATTTGGATGTTGCGGAAGAAATTAAAAAGACTTTGTTGAAAAAAGGAGTTAAAATCTATGAAAAATCAAAGGTTAAAAAAGTTATTAAGAATGACGATGTGTATTCTGTGATTGTTGATTCCGATAAAGAATTTGAAATTTCATCAGAAAAAGTATTACTAGCTGTTGGAAGAAGACCAAATATTCCAGAGGATGTTAGAAGATTAGGGATAGAAATAGAAAAAGGAGTTATTACAGACAATACCATGAAAACAAATATAGATAATGTTTATGCAATTGGTGATATAAGGGCAAAAATAATGCTTGCACATGTTGCAATGTTTGAAGGTATAGTTGCTGCTCATAATATTGCAGGTGAAAATATGAAAATGGATTATTCTGCTATACCTTCAATTATTTTTTCAAATCCAGAAGTTGCTTCAACTGGATTAAAAGAAAAAGATCTAGATCCAGAAAAGATTATTGTAGGAAAATTTCCAGTTTCAGCTAATGGAAGAGCAAGAACTATGGAAGAAAGAGATGGTTTTGCAAAAGTCATTATTGACAAGAAAACCAAAAAAGTTTTAGGATTTTCAGTGGTTTCAGCTTCTGCTACTGATATGATTATGGAAGGGGTACTAGCAGTTAAATATGGATTGACTTTAGAACAAGTTGTTAATTCAATACATCCACACCCAACTTTAACAGAAACTATTTTAGGTTCTTTTGAATCAGCAGAGGGGATGGCTTTACACATATAAGGAGGCATAAAATGAAGATAGCTTTTATTTCTGATATTCATAGTAACTTAGAAGCATTAACAGCTGTTTTAAAAGATATAAAAAATAGAAATATTGATAAAATTTATTGTTTAGGAGATTTGGTAGGTTATGGTCCAAATCCCAATGAAGTTATAGATATTATAAGAAAAAATAATATAGAAAGTATAATGGGAAATTATGATGATGCAATTGGCTATGAAAAAGAAAGTTGTGGGTGTGCGTATAATCCCGGAAGGGAAACTGAGGTTGGAGATGAATCTATAAATTGGACTATTAAAAACACATCGAAAGAAAATAAAGAGTTTTTAAAAACATTACCATTAAAAAAAGAAATAGAAATAGAAGGAGTAAAATTTCTATTAGTTCATGGTAGTCCGTTAAACTATTTACTTGAATATGTAAGGCCCAATGTTTTATCAGAAAGATTGAAAGAATTAACAGATAATGTAAATGCAGAAATAATTATAAATGGTCATACACATTTAATAATGGCAAAACATATTAATGGTAAAACGGTTTTGAATCCAGGTAGTGTGGGAAGAACAAAAGATGGTGAATCAGTAGCAACATATATGGTTTTAAATCTTAATAATGGTGTATATAATTATGAGTTTATCAAAGTTAAATATGATGTAAAAACAACAGTAGAAAAAATTATTAGAGCAGGATTACCAGTAGAATTAGCAACTGTGTTAGCTTTAGGTGGAACATTTGATATGGGTAAGGCTATAAGTAAAAAAGAAATCGGATTTAAATTATAAAATCAGCTCTTGAAGAGCTGATTTTATTTTAAATATGTAAATTGTAGTATAATTAAAATAAAAATAAAAAAGGAGAATGATAATGTATATTTTAGATGAAAGTGGGAATTTTATATATAAAAGTACAAAATTCAATAATAAAAAATATATAACACCATTGATTACAGATACACATATGCACATTTTAGGATTTGGTGAAAAGTTATTAAATCCGGATTTAGATAGGATAGAAGATAAAAAAATATTAAAATTAATCAAATTAAAATTAAAAGAAAACCCCGCAAAAATCATTTTAAGAGGATGGAGCAAAACAGATATTGATAGGAAAAAATTAGATGAAATTTCTAAAAATATTCCAATAATATTAGTGAGAAGATGTGGACATGTTGCTATAGTAAATTCAAAAGTTTTAGAGAGGTTAAACCAAAATGAAAAATATATAGTCTACAGCAGTGGAGAAATTAGAGAAAAAGCGTTAGAAGAGGTTTATGAAAAATTCGGATATTTTTCTGATATCAATATGGCATATAAAAAAGCAAAAGAATATTTGATATCAAAAGGATATGGTTATGTGCATTCTGATGATTTGCATGGGATAACTAAGGAAAAGTTGCCTTTTGATAATGATTTAAAGATATATGAAAAAGTTGCAGTAAACAATTTTAATGAATTGAAAGAGTATTATAATAAAAATTATTTTCAAAGTTTTAAATCAGTAAAAGTTTATATTGATGGTTCTTTTGGAGGGAAGACAGCATATTTAAGGGAAAAATATAATGATGGAAAAGATAACGGAATTTTAATTTGGAATAGTTATGAATTAAAAAGAGTTATAGAGTTTTGTGAAAGCAATGATCTGCATTTATGTATGCATTCAATAGGTGATGGAGCTACAGATTTAATATTAAATGTTGTAAAAGAAATTAAACCACAAAATCACCATAGAATTATACATGCTTCGATATTGCATGACGATCAAATCGAAGAAATAAAAAAATACAAATTAATTTTAGATATGCAACCACAATTCATAATTTCGGATAAATCAATATTAAAGTCAAGATTAGGCGAAAGAAGTTTTTTAACGTATAGATTTAAAGAATTATATGATAAAGAAGTTCCTATGTTTTTTTCTTCTGATGCCCCAGTAGAGGTTCCAGATTGGTTTAGAGATGCGCAATTATTAAATAAATTAGGAATACCATTAAATTATATAATTTATCATATGACATATTTCCCAATGAAGATTGATAAATTCGAAAGAGATAAAATATTAATTTTTAAAGAAAATCCATTTGTTAGATTAACTTTTCCGGAGATCGGAGGATAAAATGATATATTTATTATTTATATTATCAATATTAGTTTTTGTATTATCGGTATATATATTTTTAATAAATAAAAAAGTAAAAAATAAAACTCAAGAACTTTATCAGATTTTGGATAAAGTTCCACAATGTATTATAATACATGATGATTCAAATGTATACTATATTAGTTCTAAAGCAAAAATGGTTTTTGATGATAATATAAAAACAAATCATGACGTCTTAAAATTATTACAAAAAGAAAGAATATTTGAATTGATGAAGAAATTGAAAGGGAAAGAGTATATTTATGAAAATAATTTAAGGTAAATTGGTGAAAAGATTTATTCTATATTTTCAAATCCTATTAAAATAAATAATAAAAACTTGACATTAGCTGTCTTCAATGATATAACCATAAAATTAGAAAAGGATAAAAAAATTAAGAAATTAGACGAAATAGAATACGTTTTAAAGAAATTGCTCGTTTTAACTTATGATGAAAGTTTTAATTTAAAAGGAGCTATGGAAATTATATACAATTATTTAAGAAAAATGCAATTAATAGATTTATTTGCTTATGCAAATTTAAATGATAATAAAACCGCAAAAGTGGTTTTGTATTATGAAAATAAGTTATATAACTATACAAAAACACATAAGGATAAAAGTATAATATGGTATTTTGTAGATAATAATTTAGAAAAATTATATATTCCGGATATTTCTAAATTTGAAATAAATGGATATAATATTTTGTGTAAAGAAATAAAAAATAGAGAGATAACTTCATATATTTTCCCATATCATTTTAATAGAAAAATAGGTGGGATATTTGCATTTTCAAAAAAAGGTAAAGATGCATTTACAGAAGAAGAAAAAAAATTGATAGAACTTATAGCTCGTCAAATAGATTTTATTATTAGATATCAGAATATTCTTGGAAAATACCAAAAAGAAAAAGAATATTTTGAAACTATAGCAAATAAAGATATTTTGACAAATTTATATTCCAGATATTTTTTCAATGAATGGATTATAAAACATATAGAATATTTAAAAAGGAATAATAAAAAATCTATTATAGTAATGATAGATATTAATAAATTTAAAAAAATAAATGATATGTATGGACATATTAAAGGAGATGAAGTTTTAAAATTTGTATCAAGTGTTATTTTAAATAATATAAGAAAAATGGATATAGCTATCAGATTTGGTGGGGATGAGTTTTTAATAATTTTTCCAGATTCCTCATTTGAAAATATAAAAATTAAAATGAAAGAATTATCTCAAAAAATCAAAAAGAATAATTTTGATTTTGATGTTACAATATCATATGGCATAGCAGAATTATATATTGATAATTATATTGGAGCATTAAAAATAGCAGATGAAAAAATGTATAAAATGAAAGAAAAATTTAAATAAAATTATTAACAATAGTAATGAAAAAGCGTGTGATTTTACGATGAATTTTTAATATTGTGATATAATAAGAAGGGGTGATTTTATGCTTAAAATAAAATTTATGAGTAATTTGAGAAGTATAGTTGATAAAAAGACTATAGAACTAAAATTGGAAGAAGAGAAAAATATTGAAGATATTTTAACTGAAATTGGGAATGCTATTAAATCCAGATTTGAAGTGATAAAGAAAGAACAAGATCATATGGTTGTGAAATTATTTATTAATATTATGGGTCAACCAAGTTATATAACCATGAGAATCAAATTCATTTATAATAATGAATTTATTTCGATTGATAAAAAAATACAGGATGGGGAGTTGCAAATTTTACCATTACTTGGTGGTGGATAATAAAATTTATAAAAAGGAGTGATTCGAGTGGATTATATGAAAGTATATAAAGAATGGTTAAATAGTCCTTATATTGATGAGGATACTAAAAAAGAATTGTTATCTATAAAAGATAATGAAAAAGAGATTATGGAAAGATTTTATAAAGAATTAGAATTTGGTACAGCAGGTCTACGTGGCGTTCTTGGTGCAGGAACAAATAGAATGAATATATATACTGTAGGGAAAGCGACACAAGGATTAGCTGATTTCATTGTTTCTAAAGGTGAAGAATATATGAAACGTGGAGTTGTTATTGCATATGATGTAAGGCATAATTCTAATCTTTTTGCAAAAACAGCAGCATTGATTCTTGCAGCAAATGGAATAAAAGCATATTTGTTCGATCATATTGCACCAACACCTTTATTATCTTTTTCTGTAAGAAGATTACATACTGCAGCAGGGATAGTTGTAACTGCAAGTCATAATCCGAAGAATTATAATGGATATAAGGTTTATTGGGAACAAGGATCGCAAATTCTTGATGATGTTGCCATACCAATTATGGAAAATATCAAAAAACTTACTGATTTTTCAATGATTAAAAAGATTTCTGAAAAAGAGGCTCTTGAAAAAGGATTGTTAGAATATGTTGGTAAAGAGATTGAGGATGAATATATTGAAAAAGTGAAAAGCTTAGCTATTAGAGAAGAAGATATAGATAAAGAAGTTAAAATTGTATATACGCCACTTAATGGTACAGGAAATAAACCTGTAAGAAGGGTTTTGGCAGAAAGAGGGTTTAAAAATATTTTTGTTGTTCCTGAGCAGGAAAATCCTGATCCAGATTTTACAACAGTAGGTTATCCAAATCCAGAAGATATAAAAGCATTTGAATATTCAAAAAAATTAGCCAAGGAAAAAGATGCAGATGTAATAATAGCAACAGATCCTGATTGTGATAGAACAGCTGTAATGGTAAAACATAATGGTGAATATATCCCGTTAAATGGTAATCAAACAGGTGCTATATTAATTAAATATATTATAGAAGGAAGAAAAGAAAAAGGTACACTTTCTGATAAAGGAATGATTATAAAATCTATAGTTACAGGTGATTTAGGAAAAGAGTTGGCAAAAAAATATGGAGTAGTTACTTTTGAAACATTAACAGGATTTAAAAATATTTGTGGTTTAGAAAATGAATTAGAAGGCAAATATGATTTCGAATTTGGATATGAAGAAAGTATAGGTTATGTAACAGGAACTTTTGTAAGAGATAAAGATGGGGTTATTTCCTCTATGTTTGTTTCTGAAGCAACAGCATATTATAAAAAACAAGGAAAAACATTAATCGATGTATTGTATGATTTATATAATGAAATAGGATATTATTTTGAAAATAATTTTTCTATTATAATTGAAGGGCTAGAAGGAATGGCTAAAATGAAAAAGATTATGGAAGTTTATAGAAAAGATTTCCCAACAAAAATAGGAAATATGAAACTTGTTAGATATATTGATTACCTTGAAAAGAAAGATTATGACCTTATTAGTGGTGAAACAAAAGAAACTGATGTGCCAAAATCTAATGTTTTAAGATTTTTCTTTGATGATGGTTCATGGTATGCTGTAAGACCTTCAGGAACAGAGCCAAAGTTAAAAATATATATATATTCTAAAGATAATGAAGAAGAAAAATCAAAAGAGAAACTAGCATTAATGAAGGAAAAGATAATGGAAATAATTAATTCTGTTGATTAACAAATCTCCCCTGTACTTTTTGTACAGGGGATTTTTAAATAATATAAAGATCGAGAACGAATGTTCTTTTGGGTCACATCATGACTTTAATTTTAGTATTTTCAATATTTTCAACTTTTCCGTCTTTTAATGTAATAATCTTATTAGCTAAAGCATATGCATCATTTTTATCATGAGTAACTATAATTGTTGTTATTTTGGCTTTTTTCAATATATTTTTTAAATCATTTCTTATCTTATCTTTTAACATTTCATCCAAATTGCTAAAAGGTTCGTCTAATAAAAGTAATTTTGGTTCGACTGCCAATGTTCTAGCAAGAGCAACTCTTTGCTGTTGACCACCACTTAGTTCATGAGGATATCTGTTTTCGAATCCTTCTAAATCGACTAATTTTAACATATTTTTATATTTACCTTTTTTGGCATACTCTATATTTTGTTTAACAGTCATATGTGGAAATAAAGCATAGTCTTGAAAAACAAATCCAATATGTCTTTTTTCTGGTAATAAAAATTTATTTTTAGATGATAATATTTGATCTTCTAATCTAATAATACCTTTTTGTTGTCTTTCAAAACCAGCAATTATTCTAAGTATGGTGCTTTTTCCACTACCACTTTCTCCTAAAATTGCAACAGTTTCTCCTTTTGAAATTTGAAAATCAACACCTTTTAAAACAAATTCTTTATCATATTTAAACCAAATATCTTCAATATATAAAAACATTATTTTTCATCTCCTGTTATTTTTCTTAATATTATTATAAAAATAAATATTATAAAAATTATTGTTATTGAAGCCACTGAAGCTTCGTGAATCATTTCGTCATTTGCATATTCGAATACTTTTGTTGCTAATGTATCAAAATTAAAAGGTCTTAATATGAGCGTTAGAGGTAATTCTTTTATTATTTCAATAAATGAGAATATAAACGCACTTATAATGGCTGGTTTTATCATAGGGATATCTATTTTTATAAAAGTTGTAAAAAAACTTTTTCCTAAACTTCTAGAAGATTCATGATATATTTTTCCGTTTTTTTCAAAGTTTGCATCAATAGGACTATAAGCTATATTTAAAAATCTAACAATATAAGCATATATAAGCATTAAAATAGATGATGATAAAACTAAGTTAGTTTTAAAATTTAAAAAATTATATAGTGGAATAATTTTTTTGTCTAATCCAATAAAAAAAACCATTACACCAACAGCAATTACTGCTCCTGGTATTGAATATCCCATGGTTGCCAATTTTGCAACATATTTTGAACTCTTTCCACTAAATCGTATAGTATCAGATAAAATAAGAGCAATAACAATTATTAAAATAGAGCTTATTAAAGAAATAAAAATAGAGTTAAAAGTTAATTCGAAAAACCTAATATTTGTATTTTTAAATGAAAAAATTGTCCATTGTATTAATTGTAATAAAGGTAATAAAAAAGATAATAAAAATAATGTAATTAAAAAGAATAAAATTAAAAACAATTTAAAGCCTTTAATTTTCCTTCTTTTTATAACGTTCTTATTTTTCGTGAAATAAGCTTTGTGTTTTCTTAATAATCTTTCTGTAAAAAGAATACCAAAAACAAATATCAATAAAATGGAAGATAATTTTATTGCTGTGTTAATGTCACCTAAAGAAAACCAAGCTTTAAAAATTCCAGTACTAAATGTTGGTATTCCATAATATTTAACTACACCATAATCGTTGAAAACTTCCATTATTACAAGGCTACCCCCGCCAACAATAGCGGGTCTAGCCAACGGAAGAATTACTTTAAAAAATGTTGTTAAAGTGTTTTTTCCTAAAGAATAAGATGCTTCAATAATTCCTGAAATTTGTTTCGAAAAAAAAGATTTTACTGTTAAATATATATATGGAAATAAAAACATTGAAAAAATAAAAATTGCTCCTGGAATAGACATAATATCTATCAAATAAGATTTTCCAGAAAAAGATGTATATCGCATTAAAAAAACTTGAATAGTGCCAGTATAACTAAGCATTCCAGCATAAACATATGCTCCGATAAATGGAGGTATTGTTAAAGGTAAAATTAACGCCCATTCAAAAAATTTTCTATGAGGAAAATCATAATAACTAACAAACCATGCACTTAATACTCCTAATAAAGATGAAAATAAAGCTGTACCTATAGCTAATTTTAATGAATTAATTATATAATCTTTTAAAAGATAATTAGAAATGTGTATCCAATTTTCATTATATGAAGTAAATAGGTTGTACAAAACAATAAATATTGGTATAGAAATCAGTAAAATTAATATATAGGTAGTTTTTTTCATTTTATTTCCATCCTGCTTTATCCATTAATTCTACAGCTTTTGAATTATATTCTCCTAATAAAGTTAAATCTACGCCTTGTGATGTGAATTCACCAAATGATTTTAAGAAGTCAGAGGGTTCAACCTCAGGATTTGCAGGGTATTCATAATTAGCTTCAGCAAATTCTTTTTGAGCATCTTTGCTTGTTAAAAATTCTAATAATTTAATGGCATTTTCCTTATTTTTGGAATATTTTGCAATACCAGCACCGCTTACATTTATATGTGTTTTCTCAGGAAAATATAATTTTACTTTTTTTGCCGCATTTACCTGTTGTTTATCTGATGAAAATAACATTTTTCCAATATAATAAGTGTTTACCACAGCGATATCACCTTCACCAGAGGCTACAGCTATAACTTGAGCTCTATCATTTCCTTTTGGTTCTCTTGCCATATTTTTAACTATCCCTTTTGACCAATTAAATGCCCATTCTTCACCATACATTGCAATAAATGAAGCAACTAATGATTGATTATATATATTAGAAGAAGAACGTATAAGAATCTTTCCCTTCCATTCTGGATTAATTAAGTCATCATATGTTTTTATTTTTGTAATATCAACTCTTTCCGGAGCATAAGCTAAAACCCTTGCTCTTACAGTTAAAGCATACCAATAATTATCTCTATCTCTTAAAGAGGCTGGAATGTTTCTTGTTAAAGTTTCAGTTACCATTGGTTGCAATAAACCAAGTATTTTAGCTCTGTGTAATCTTCCAACATCAGAAGTAATAAATAAATCAGCATTTGTATCTTTTCCTTCATTTTTCATTCTTTCTATTAACTCGTCTTCACCCGCTTTAATCACATTAACTTTGATGCCAGTTAGTTTTGTAAATTCATCATATAACTTTTGATCTGTATCATAATGTCTGCTGGTATAAACATTTACTTCACCGCCTTGGCCATACCCGAATACTCCGGCAAAAATATTTAAAGAAATAATCAAAACTATAAAAAATGCAAACTTTTTCATTTTACAACCTCCTTCGATATATTTTTCACTAATACAAATTAATTATAACAAAAATTATCGTATATATGGCTAAGAAAATATAAAGACTTATTATAAAAAAAGTTTAAAAACTAATTCTAGTTATAAAAAGGTAATGCTTTTTTTATATAAAATTTATATTCCCACCCCCAGGTTATAGGGATTTCGTTATATTAATATAATGAAAGACCTTATATTAGAATATTACATACAATATGACAAAAATATTAACAAATTACAATAAATTAACATAAGAAATCGTAGTTTATCTACAAATATATTTAATAAATTTCTGGTATAATAATAAAAAAATTGGAAGGAAGATATGATGATTGAAATAGTTGCTGTTTCTGATGAGGAACGAAATTATATACCAAAAAAAATAAAAAAATGTGATATTTTATTAGGTTGTGGGGATTTATCACCTGGATACTTTGATTATTTATTAAACACATTAAAACCAAAAATAAGTTATATGATTTATGGAAATCATGATAAAAAATATTTTAAAAATATTTTTGATGTGGAATTAAACGGTTATTCTAATACTTATAAAGGTTTGGCTATTATTCATAACGATATTAAAAATTTAAAAAATGTATTAAATCTAAAATCAAATCTTTTTATTGTTGGTTTTTCTGGAGCCTTTTCATATGGAAAAAAACCTTTTCATTTTTCAGAAAAAGATGTGATTCCATTTAAAAGAAAACTCCAAAGGAGTAAAACATTAAAACTTATAAAGAATATAGATATATTAATAACACATTCCCCACCTGGATTAGAAAATATGTTTGAAAAGGAGATTAGTTCATATCATAAAGGTTCAAAAAATATGGCTTTAATATATAAAAAATATTTCCCTAAAATATGGTTTTATGGCCATATACATCCGAGATATACAGATCAAAAACTAAATTTTAAAATTCATTACAAAAACAAAGTTTCTTATTTGCTTAACACCGTTCCTTATAAGTACGTGAAATATGATGAAGAGAAAAAAGAAATATTAGAAATTATAGGTGAAGAAGGAATCATTCCTTTTAAAGATATTTATATTTAAAAAATTCGGGAGAGGGTAATATGAACAATATAAGATATGATAGTTCAAAAGAATATAGAAATGCAAAAAAGATGGGAGAAAGGGAATTATTATATTGGCAAAGTAGAGGTAAAGATGGATATTTACCAGCACTTGAAGAGATATTAAAAGATGAGCATATTATTAGTGAAGTTTCCTTGGGGATTATAGAAGTTCCTATAAAAAAGGTAAAAGGAACACTTTATAGATCAAGAAAAAGTGCATTTGCAAAGAATTTTATGCCACTTTTGGAAGAAGATACAGAGTTTGCTATAAAATGGATGAATTTATTCGAAGCACAGCAAGAAGAGGGAATTAGAGATGCTATAATTGCTTATGAATACTTAAATAAATTTTATGTTGTGGAAGGAAATAAACGTGCAAGTGTTTTAAAATACCTTGATTCACCATCAATAATGGCAAATGTAAAAAGGTTAGTTCCAAAGTATGATGAAATGGATTTAAATATAAGAATATATTATGAATTTTTAGAATTTTATGATAAAACAAAAATAAACATGATCTGGTTTAAAAGGGAAGGCGGTTTTAAAGAATTAGAAAAAATATTATTTGACTATATCAAAAAAAATAAAGAGAATCCAAAAGAATTTTTTAGATATTTTGAGAAATCAATTTATTGGAATTTCAGAAAGATATACCATGAATTAAATGGCGAGAAACTACCAATTACTACAGGAGAAGCATTTTTATACTATTTAAAAAAATATGGAATCGAAAAATCAATTCTTGATAAAGAATTAAAATTACAGGTTAGATTAATAATAAAAGAATTAGAAGATATTTATATTGAAGGAAGAAAGAATATATTCCATGATGTTTTTCTATCTTTAATAAAAACACATTCAGAAAAACATTTAAATATAGCTTTTTTATATAGAAATCGCATTGAAGAAAGTACATGGGTTAAATCTCATGATATAGGAAGAAAGTATTTAGAAGAAAGATTTAAAGATAAAGTAACAACATTTTATATAGAAAATGTTGAAAAAGAAAAATCGTATGATGTAATTAAAGAATTAGTAGAACAAAATTATGATTTAATAATAACTACCAGTTTTGATTATATGGATTCAACATATAAAGCGGCAATAGAATTTCCAAACATAAAATTTTTAAATTGTGCAGGATATAAGAGTTATAGAAATCTTTCTGTATATTTTGGGAGAATATATCAACCCAAATTTCTATCGGGAATACTTGCTGGTACAATGACTAAAAGTAATAAAATAGGCTACATTGCACCTTATCCATTGCCATTATTTATAAGAAGTTTGAATGCATTTGCCCTTGGTGTGAAAATGGTAAATCCCAAGGCGAAGATTATTATAAAATGGACGAAAGAATGGATAAACAAAGAAATAGAAGAAAAAACAACTTTGGAATTAATAAATAAAGGGATCGATATTTTATCTTCTAATATGGATACATTAATACCGTTAATTATAGCTGATAAATATAATATATACAATATTGGTTATAATATAAAAACAGATCATATAAATCCAAAAACGTATTTAGCAGCAGCTACATGGAATTGGGGGCCATTTTATGAAAAGATAATAAAGAAATTGTTGAATGATGAATGGGTCATAACTTCAACAAAAAACAGAGAAGATTTGAGAAAATATTGGTATGGTATGGATAGAAAAATTGTTAGACTATACAAATCAAAATCTTTAATACCTGGACAAACAGAAAAATTAGTTGGAATAATGAAACATTTAATAAAGAATAGAGAATTTGATATTTTTAGCGGTCCTATATATGATCATAATAATAACTTAATTGTTGATAAAAATGAAAGTATAATGGATGAAGATTTACTGAAAATAGATTGGTATCTTGACAATGTTGAAGGAGAATTAGAAAGGGTAATTTTTAGTACAGATAAACAGGTATAAATAAATTGGAGGAAATAAAATGTATTTAGAATTACCTCCCGACTTTGACAGAAAGCTGGGTAGAAGAAAAATATAAAAATATTGTAAATATTATATTTGAGTATTTTTGAAGATGATATATATGTGTATGAGGAGGGGCAAGTGTGAAAAAAACTAAAGGTTGCTTATGTATCTTATACAAATAAAATAGTTAAAGTATTTTATGAATTACAATTGGATGAAATATTTGAAATCAATGTTAGATTATTAAATGTTAATGATCATATATTAATAATAGGTAATAGAGGATATAGAATTTATAAGGTTAATAAAATTATTAATGAATAAAGAAGAGAATACATGTTTTGAAATACGTGAAAAATTTAAATAAAATAACCCCGGGAGAAATATTCTCCCGGGGTTTGATTATTATATTAGTCAGCGTAATTTACAAATTTTCCTCTTTTGAATTTAACTGCTGCTTGTGCTGCAGCCAATCTTGCAATTGGAACTCTATATGGTGAACAACTTACGTAGTCTAATTGTGTTTTATGGAAGAATTCGATTGATTCTGGATCTCCTCCGTGTTCACCACAAACACCTAATTTTAATTCTGGATTTACTGATCTTCCGTAATCTTTTGCAATTTTAACCATTCTGCCAACACCTGTTTGATCAACATGTTTGAATGGATCTTTTTCGTAAATTCCTTTTTCAATGTAATCATTTATGAATTTGCCATAATCATCTCTTGAGAAACCTAAAGTCATTTGTGTTAAGTCGTTTGTACCAAAACTGAAGAATTCAGCAACTTCAGCAATTTCATCAGCTGTAATGGCACCTCTTGGAACTTCAATCATTGTACCAACTTTGTAATCTAAATCAATTCCTGCTTCTTCAATTAATTTATCTGCAGTTTCTCTAACTATTTTATCTAAGTATTTTAATTCATTTACTGTTCCTACTAATGGAATCATTATTTCAGGTTTAACTTTTTTACCTTCTTTAACCATTTCGATAGCAGCTAAAATAATAGCTTTTGTTTGCATTACAGCAACTTCTGGATATGTGATAGCCAATCTTACACCTCTGTGTCCCATCATTGGGTTGAATTCGTGTAAGTTTTCAACGATTTCTTTTAATTCTTCTACAGTTATACCTAATTGTGGTGCTAATTCTTTCATTTGTTCTTCGTCATTTGGTAAGAATTCGTGTAATGGTGGATCTAATAATCTGATTGTTACAGGGAATCCTTCCATAGCTTCAAATAATCCTTTGAAGTCTTCTTTTTGTAATGGTAATAATTCTGCTAATGCAGCTTCTCTTTGTTCAACTGTTTTAGAAACAATCATTCTTCTCATTTTTTGAATTCTGTCACCTTCAAAGAACATATGTTCTGTTCTACATAATCCAATACCTTCTGCACCAAAGTTTCTGGCAACATTAGCATCTCTTGGAATGTCAGCATTAGCTCTAACCCCTAATACTCTTATATCATCAGCGTATTCTAATAATTCAGCAACTTCACCTTCTAAACCTAATGGTTTAATTGTTTTTATTTTTCCAAGATAAACTTTACCTGTTGTACCATCTATTGAAATCCAGTCTCCGTCTTTTACAGTAACTCCTCTTGCTGTAAATTCTTTTGCTTTTTCGTCAATAACAATTTCTTCAGCTCCAACAATAGCAGGTTTCCCCATACCTCTAGCAACAACAGCAGCGTGTGATGTCATACCACCTGTAGCTGTTAAGATACCTTCTGCAGCATTCATACCTCCAACATCTTCAGGGCTTGTTTCTGGTCTTACTAAGATAACAGGTGTTCCTTCTTTAGCTAATTCTTCAGCTTCATCGGCATTAAATACAACTTTACCTGTTGCAGCACCTGGTGATGCAGGCAAACCTTCTCCGATTTCTTGTGATTTTTTTACTTCGTTTTCATCAAAAGCAGGATGTAATAATTTATCAATTTGATCAGGTGTTACTCTCATAACTGCTGTAGCTTTATCAATCAATCCTTCTTTTACTAAATCAACAGCAATTTTAACTGCAGCTTTAGCTGTTCTTTTTCCTGTTCTTGTTTGTAAGAAATATAATTTTCCTTTTTCAACTGTGAATTCAATGTCTTGCATATCTTTATAATGATGTTCTAATCTATCCATAATGTCTATTAATTCTTTATATACATCTGGCATAATTTCATTTAATTTTTCTAATGGATAAGGTGTTCTAATACCAGCAACAACATCTTCACCTTGTGCATTTGGTAAATATTCTCCATATTTTACCTTTTCTCCTGTATTTGGATCTCTTGTGAAACATACACCTGTACCACTATCTTCGCCCATATTACCAAATACCATCATAACTACGTTAACTGCTGTACCTAATAATTCTCCTTCTTTAATACCATTAATAGCTCTGTATTTTATAGCTCTGTCATTCATCCAACTACCAAATACAGCTTCAATAGCAATCCATAATTGTTTTTTAGGATCTTGTGGGAATTCTTTTCCAGCTTTTTTATAAATTTCTTTATATAATTCAACGACTTTTTTAAAATCTTCAGCTTCTAATTCAATATCTGATTTAACACCTTTTTCTGCCTTAACTTCGTTTAAAGCTTCTTCGAAATCATGATGAGGAATACCTAATGCAACGTCTCCAAACATTTGAATGAATCTTCTGTAAGCATCATATGCAAATCTAGGATTACCTGTATTTTTTGCTAATGCCTCAACAGTTTCATCATTTAAACCTAAGTTTAAGATTGTGTCCATCATACCAGGCATTGATACAGCAGCACCTGATCTAACGGATACTAATAATGGATTATCTTTATCACCGAATTTTTTACCTGAAACTTTTTCTAATCTTTCTAAAGCAGCTTCAACTTCAGCTTCTAATGTTTCTGGGAATGTTTTATTATGTTTCCAATAATAATCACAAACTTCTGTTGTAATAGTGAAACCAGCTGGAACAGGCAAACCCATTTTTGCCATTTCAGCAAGGTTTGCACCCTTACCACCAAGTAAGTTTTTCAATTTTGCGCTACCTTCTGCGATACCGCCTCCGTAAAAATATACCATCTTTTCCATGTGTTTCTCCCTCCTTATTCCAATATAAAAGGTTTAATTTTCATCTTTTAATTCCCTCATCATTAATTCATGAATAGCTTTTCTTGGATCTTTATTTAAATATAAAACCTCATAGGTTTTTTCTATAATCGGCATTTCAACCTTTAATGCTTTTATTTCATCATATAATGCTTTAACTGTATAAATTCCTTCTGCAACCATATTCATATTTTCTATAATTTCATTTAATTTTTTGCCTCTTCCAATCATTTCGCCAACATATCTATTTCTACTATGCAAACTATTGCATGTAACAATAAGATCTCCAAGGCCAGCTAATCCCATGAAAGTTTCTTTTTTTGCACCTTTTTTCTTCCCATATCTTATTATTTCAGCAAGTCCTCTTGTTATCAATGCGGCTTTTGAATTGTCCCAACCACCAATTCCATCTATAATTCCAGCTGAAATTGCAATGACATTTTTTATTGATCCACCTAGTTCTACACCAATTACATCATCATTAGTATAAACTCTAAATGAGACATTACTAAAAGTTTCTTGAGTGATTTTAGCTAAGTTTTTATTTTCTGATGCGGCAACAACACTTGTAGGTATATCTCTCGCAACCTCTTCTGCATGGCTTGGCCCACTTAATATAACATATTTAACATTGCCCAAAACTTCACTTAAAATTTCACTAATTCTTTTTTGAGAATTTATTTCTAACCCTTTTGCTAAGTTTACAATAATTTGATTTTGATAATAAGATTTAATTTGCTTAGCGACTTCCCTTACTGCTTGCGTAGGGATGGCTAAAACAATTAATTTGGAATTTACTACAACATCTTTCAAATCTATAGAAGGGATTATTGTTTTTGGTATTGAAATTCCTGGTAAATAATAAGGATTCTCCCCATTTGTTAAAGATTCGTATACATTGGTATCTCTTGTCCATATTCTAACAGTATGACCATTATTTAAAAGAATTTTTGAGATAGCAGTTCCCCAACTTCCAGCACCTATAATTCCAATATTCATAATATCCTCCTTAATTATATCATATCTTTTATTACAAATTGAGTGTTTAAGCTTTTGTTACTTTCTTTTACTATAAAATAACTTATCTGAGTTCTTCTTAAAAATTTGGTTTTATTTTTAACAGAAGTTTTTTTGACAGTATGTTTCCAACTGCCTAAATTACAATAAAATATTTCACCATTATTATTTGGGAATATTTCATATGTAGGAACATGTATATGTCCCATTATTATCCCCTGTAATTTTGAAGGAATCAAGATATCTTCATTAGAATAGCCTATGCAATATTTTTTTGGTATAACTCTATTTTTATATAAAATTTTTTTAACATTTTCCATTAAATAATTTGTTTTTTTCGCACCACGCAAAGAACTAATTGTCCTAACAAGTATTTCTCCGAATTTTATACCGCCTATCTTATTTATAAATAAATAAGATAAAATATGTATAAAAGGATAATTTTCTTTTAGCCATTCTTTTGACTCTTTACTTCTAACAAAATTAACAAACATATCTATCCATTTATACTCAAGATCAAGTCCTATAGAATATTTATTTCTTATTTCTTCTAACCATAAAAATATATCCATTTTTGGTTCTATATTATCATAGTCCATTAAAATTTCATCAGGTAAAACATTTAAGACTTCATTATCAAAATATTTTGAAATAAATTTTTCCATTAATTCACCATAAGGTGGAAGGATTTTGCCTGTTTTAGTAACCGTTAATCTATTAAGTGTATCAAATTGGTTTCCGTGTATTATAAAAATTTCCCATTTTTCATCATAATAATAAGGATGAATTTCAACATTTTCACCAAGAAAATTTTTAAATTTGTTTTTTATTTTCTCATCAAAAAGAAGATAATAATCATGATTTCCAACGATATAATGTATTTTATTCTTTTTTGAGTAATTTCTAAAAGCCATGATTAAATCATTATGACTTTCTTTTATTTTTTTCAAAATAGAATCAAAATCAAAATTTTTAATTATTTCATATATATCATTATTTTTTTGAGGATTTTCATATGATTGTAAGATTTCAAAGCCATCACCTACAATATACAATTCATTTTTTGATTCTTCATTTAAATCTTCTAAAATTTTAATTAACTCTTTATCATATTTAAAATCATCTTTTTTATTTCCATTACCTATATGAAGATCACTTAAATACAGTTTAATCAAAATTCTCACCTAATTTCTTTTCCTGTTTTTTTCTTTCTATCCATATTTTTGCAGCTTCATCTCGAGATATTTCTTTATCCCAAAAAAGCCAGGGTTTTCTATTGGAGATTTTGGAAACTACACGTTGTATAGTTTTTTGTGAAGAAATTTTATAATCTCTTTCAGCAATTTTTAGTATTAAAAAGGCATCGTAAATAAGATCACCTATTTCTTCTTCTAAATTATCAAGATCATTCTTCAATAAAGCCTCTTCAATTTCTTTTATTTCTGAAGAGGCTTCTTTTATCATAGTATTTAATGTTATTGATTTTACCCATGGGCATTTTTCAATATTTCTTTTTACAATATCACATAGTTTTTTGAATTGTTCAAAAAATTCTTTATTCATATTTCACCTTGATAAATTGAATTTTAATAATTTAAATATAAATCTTTTGGAAGTTTTGATATTGCGCCATATTCAAAAAGATTTTTTAAATATAAGTCTGTAATTTCTTGTATCTCTTTTGTATAATAAATCTCAGATCTTTCTGCGGCTTTTTGTAATACAGGTTTTGGCATTGTTTGCATAATTTTAAATACATAATTTACAGCATCATTAAAATTATTTTTATAAAAATTATTCGCAGAATTTTCATAAGCATTCAAAACACGTTTAACGAAATTCGGGTTTTCTTTAAATTTTTTATTTGAAACAAATACACCAGCAATTGGTAACCTTTTATCTTCTAAATTAAATAAATCAGCATATAAATCCTGTAAATCCATTTGTACTTTTATTTTTCCCTTTGTTTTTACTTCGGCGAGCGACACAAAAGGTTCAGGTAAAGCAGCGATAGTTTCTTTCCCGGATGCTAACAATTGTATTATTTCTGGGCCGCTTGTTATATATACAATATCAAAATCAATGTTTTTCATTTTTTTCAATATCTTTAATATAACATCGGCAGTTTGACCAGGTCCATGTAAAGTGACTATTCTTTTTCCATTCAAATCTTCGATAGTTTTTATTTCATTTGAAGATATAAGATAAAAGGTTTTCCATAATGAAATACCAGCTAATTTGTAGTTAGCACCTTTATTTATTAATTCAACCCCTAAAGCGACAGGTAAAACAATAAAATCTGCCTGCTCTTTTAATACTAATATTTGTGCTTGATCAATATTTCTCCAATAAGACGTTTGCAATGTGGGTACTTTATTTATATACATTCCAGCAGCTGGCAATAATGTTGGACCAAGTGGATTATAAAAGGTACCACTAAAAATTGTTAATCCAATAATTAAAATGAAAAAAATCAAAAATTTTTTCATTCTGCACACCCCCTAATAAATTTTTTCTGTAATTTTTTTTGTGTAATTGAAAGTTTTTGATTTTACATAAAAGGTAATTTCAATATTATTAAAATAGGTATCTAATGGATAATTGCCAAAAATAAACAGATTTCCTCTTCTATATATGTATTTTTTTAATTTATCATTAATGAGAATTTCTGTTTTGCCAGCTTTAATTATTATCTTACTTATTTCAATATTATTTGTTGTGTTTGTATTACCATCCTGTATTGAGAAAGTCAAATAGAGAGAACTATTAATAATTTTATCAACGAAAATAATTTTTCTTGGAACGCTTACAACATTTATTTCAAGATGCCCATCGAGTTTTTTTTCATTATAATAAAATTCAACTAAATACTTACCCGGATAAATGTTTGAAATAATATTTATATAATCATTTTCTATTGATATTGTAGGTTTTAAAAAATTATTAGAAACAATTTTAAAACTTAATTTTTTTACTTTTGTTTCATTATCAAAATTATCTAATAATGAGTATTTTATTTTAGCTTTTTTTGGTGGAAAATGTGTATTATCCTCATAATTTGTTGCTAAATATATAATACTATTTTCAAAAAGTATTTTATTTGGATTGCTTGGAATAATTTTGAAAGAAAAACTTTTTGAAGTAGTATTTTCAATATGTAATGTAAATAAGTATTTTCCAGGTTTCGTAATATTATATAAAGTCAATTCATAATTTTCATCATCAATTTTTTTCAAATCATTTTTTACATATGGAAACAAAGAAATGTTCTTAAAATTTTTAATAATTTTATTTCCGTATATATCTGTGTAATATATTTTAAGAGGAATTAAAATTTTTTCTGAAGCAAAAAAAACTTTTTGAGATAGTTCTAATTTAATATCTTTTGGTTTATCGGGTAGTACTTTTAAGGTTAATGAAGTAGATATATTAGAATGATAAAACGTAATAGTATAAGTTCCGGATTTAGTAAGATTTATAAAGTCAAGAGAATTTTTATAGATTTTTACTGTGGCATTCTTGGTTTCTGGAATAATTTTAATTTTATCTATAATTTCAAAAGGTGTAGCAGCCACAGTGTTAGAAATATAAATATTAAAAGGAATTCTGAATCTTTTTGAAGCAACGAAAGTATTGTTTTTTAGTGAAATATTAAATTGCTTTTTATTTTCTATAATATTTATAATATCTTTTTCTTGAAAGTTAAAAAGAGAACAACTTTGAAGAAATAAAATAGTAAGTATTAAAAATAGTATAACGTTTTTTCTCATATGACACCCCCGTATCTAGTCTAATATTATTATACAATAAAACTTAGGAAAATTAAAGAAGAATGTTTTAAGATTATTAAAAATGAAAAATTTAACTATTTTTGATAATAAATAGATTTATTTAGATGTAATAACAAAATAGATTATATAATAGAACTATGAAAAAAATTTCAAAGATGATATAGTATATTTGGAAATTATTATTGGAGGTGTAGTTATGATTGAATTTTATAAAATTGATAAGCTCTTGGAAGATTATGATTTTTTAGATATTATGGTTGTAGATATACATGGAAAGATGAAACATGTAACTCTTCCAAAAAGTTATGTAAGTGAAAAAACTTTCAAAGAAGGAATAGGTTTTGATGCATCTAATTTTGGATTTGCAAAAGTAACAGATTCAGATATGGTGGCTATTCCGGATTTGTTGAAAATGTACTTAGAAATAATTGAAGATAGGAAGATTATTCATGTTTTATCCGATGTTATTAATCCATTGACAGGTGAATTTTTTAATCAATATCCAAGAAGTATTACAAAAGAAACATTAAAATATATAAAAAAATCTAATGTAGCAGACGATGCTAAAATGTTAGTAGAACTTGAATTTCATGTTTTTGAAAAAGTAAGTTACAAAACAGCGTTTACAGAATCCTATTATTTTGTTGAAAACGCAGAAGGCTTAGGAGAAGGGCATGATTATCCAAGAGCAAACGCTTCATCTTATCATTTAAACGAACCTTACGATATCCATTTTGAGTTGAGGAATAATATTGTAAAAGTATTAGAAAATGCAGGAATTCCTGTGAAATATCATCATCATGAAGTAGGTATAGCTCAACATGAAATTGAATTAAATTTTATGAGTTTAGTTGACGCAGCGGATAATGTAACTTTAGCGAAATATTTAATAAGAAGAGTTGCATCAGAATATGGATTATATGTAACTTTTATGCCAAAACCAATATTTAATATGCCAGGAAATGGTATGCACGTACATCAATATCTGGAAAAAGAAGGAAAAAGTTTGTTTGTTGGAAACGAAATTTATAATTTAAGCAAATTGGCATTAAACTATACTGCAGGTATCTTAAAGCATAGTTTATCAGGAGCATTATTAGCATGGTCTAATCCAAGTACTAATTCATATAAGAGATTAGTGCCAGGTTTTGAAGCGCCAATATCTGCATCATTTTCTAAAGGTAGTAGAAGTGCGGCAATAAGAATTCCAGGTTATTTGAGTAAAGCTGATACAAGGATTGAATTTAGAACAGGTGATGCAACGGCAAATGTTTATTTCTTTTTGTCAGCTATGATTTTAGCAGGGTTAAGTGGAATTGAAAATAATTATGATCCAATAGAAATGGGATTTCATTCAAAAGGAGAGAATAATAAAGAGTTTCCTTTAAATTTAAAAGATGTGATCATAGGGTTAAAGGAAGATAATAAATATTTAAAAACATTTCCAGAATCATTAATTAATAAATGGGTTGATACCAAATTAAAAGAAGCTAATATTATTTATTCAATCCCTGTTCCAAAAGAATTTGAATTATATTTTGAATTATAGTGGTTGTAAAATATATAATAGAGGAGACTATTATAGTCTCCTCTATTATATTCCTAATAATTTTTCAATTTTCGCTTTATCAAATCCAACAATAGTTTGATTTCCTATCTCTATTACAGGTACGCCCATTTGTCCTGTTTTCCTTACCATTATTTCTGCAGCTTTCTGATCTTTTTCTACATTATATTCTTTAAAAGGAATGCCCAATTGTTTAAAATATTTTTTTGCTTTTTTACACCAAGGGCAACGAGATGTAGTGTATATAGCAATTTTTACATGAGCCAAAATAATCCCTCCTTAATTATATACAAATTGTATATATCTAAGAAAATTTATGCCATAATAATTTTAAATTTAAAAGCATTTTATGTTAAAATAAAATAAATCTTCCCATATGGGAAGATTTATTCAACATTATAATCTTTTACGGGAATTATTTTATCTAATCTAACAATTTCAATCACTTTTTTAACGTTTTCATTCTTTACATTATGAAGTTCCATAGAGCCACCTTTTTTCTTGTAATTCATAAAAAAGTATAATATCCTACCTAGCCCACTACTATCAATGTATTCTAAAGCAGACATATCTATAAATATCCTTTTTATCCCATTTTCGGCTAATTCGTTTAATTCATCCCTGAGCTCTTCAGAATTATTTATGTCGATTCTACCTTGTAAAAAAACTGTCGCACTATTCCCGTAAATTTCTTTTTTCATATTATTCCTCCTTTCATAATACAATTAATTATAACACAAAAAATTATAATTTTTGAAGTACAATAGCACATTTTTCTGGAATATTTCCTTTGATTACACCATTATATACATTAAATTCTTTATTTTTAACGGGTTTAGTATTGAAAATAGTCTTTAATATGCCATCTTGAATTTCAGAAATCCATACAGGTATTTCAAACTCATATGGTGTTTCGTTTATGTTTATTATTACAATTATGTGTTCATCTTTATTCCATACACCATAAGATATAAAACCTTTATCCCATTTTAAAAACTCTACAGAACCATTTTTTAATGAAGAAAGCTCTTTATAGAATTGTATCATATTTTTCGTAAAAATCAAACGCTCTTGATAAGTTTTTTCATTTAAATTCTCCCATGGAAAAGTTCTTCTATTATCTGGATCCGTCCATCCAGCTAAACCTATTTCGTCTCCATAATATAATCCAGGTGCTCCAGGAAGAGTAAATGCCATTAAATAACCAATTTTGAATATATCCCAATCAATTCCAGTTTCGGCTTCTTTATGTCCTGAAGAATGAGCTCTACCAATTTTTTTTGTTGTTCTTGTTGCCCATCTTGAATGATCATGATTGCTTAATTGGTTTAATGAAATATATTTTGAATTTAAAGGTAATTGGCTCCATGCCCATTTTAAGTGCATTATAAACCATTCGGAATTTCCAATCAATTCCGGTTTAAATTCATCATTATGTTTTTCTGTGCCCGTTAAAAAATAACTAATAGGATCCATCGAACCAATATAATTCATTACTCCGTCCCATGACAAACTCTCTATCCACTCTTTTGGGGATTCGTAATCTTCAGCAAAAATGACGGCATTTTTATTTGCTTTTTTTACGATTTTTCTGAAATATCTCCAAAATGTTTTATTAATGTTTTTATTTTTTCCTAAATCTCTTGCAACATCGAGTCTCCAACCGTCAGCATTATATGGATAACTCACCCATTTTTCACCAATTTTTGAAATGTATTTCCAAACTAACATTGTTTTATCATAATTTAATTTTGGGAGAGATTTATATCCCCACCATCCTTCATATTCACCTTTATGCCAGTAAAAGAATTCAGATTCAGGAACATTTTGATCATTAGCAACTCCAACATTTTCACCATAAATTTTGTATTCATTAACCCACTTATGATATGAACCACAATGATTAAACACACCATCCAAAACTACTTTTATGTTTCTTTTATGAGCTTCTTCAACTAATCTTGCAAAAAGTTTATCACTTTCAGTCAAGTTTTTTTCTGAAGTTGTTCTTACTTTATATTTTTCACTTAAATTATCAGTGTCTTCAACTATAACTCCAAGATGAGGGTCTATGTGTTCATAATCTTGAGTATCGTATTTATGAGGGCTTGGAGATACGAATATAGGATTTAAATAAATAACCTCAATACCCAAATCTTTCAGATAGTCTAATTTATCTATAATACCTTTTAAATCTCCGCCATAAAATTCTGTGTGACCTTTTGTAGGATGTGGGAGTTCGTTCCATTCTTTCTTTTTTATAGGTTCGCCATCATAAATATATTCACCATCAACAGGATCATTTGAAGGGTCACTATTGTGAAATCTATCAGGGAAAATTTGATAATAAACAGCGCCAATTGCCCATTTGGGAACTTCAAATTCTGGTATAATAACAAAATCTTCGATATGTCTATTTTCAGCAACACCTCTTGAATCATATTTTATTTTCTTATTATGGTTAATAAAATTTAATTCGAAATGATATCTTATATATCTTTCTGTTAGTTTAAATTTTGTTGAAAAATACCAAAATAAACTATTTTCATTTTCTAAATGCATAGGTGAATGCTTATATTTGTTTGAATTTTTTTTTGTTAAAAGATATAAATTTCCAGAGACTTCTCCATATTTTTTTGGTACTCTAATCTTGACTATTACATCGTCGCCTATTTTTGGATTAGTAGGTGTTAAAAAGTTTTCGCTTTGATCGGAATAAATTCCAAAGAACATATAATCATCCTCCAATATTTTCTAATTCTTGTAACTCAAGAATTATTTCGTTTTCTCTATTAGAGATATCATTTAGTTTTTTCTCCAATAAAGACTTTTCATTTTCTAGTTCCATCAATTTTTGATAATTTTGTGAATAAGTGAACATTAAATTCTCTATTTCATCAATTTTCAACAGAATATCCTCAAATTCTCCTTCTAATTTCTTTTTTTCTCGCTTTAATGATTTTATCTTGTTTTTAATCTTTTTTGACAGCTCAAAATCTAAATTTGTTCTATTTTGTTTTTTTAGTTTAAACGAATCATCTATTAATTTTGGTAATACTTCTTCAAAATTTCCGTATTCTTTTAAATTTGCATCTTTAATTAAAAAAATTCTATCAGAGATGTTTTTGATTAAATCCTCATCATGAGAAACCATAATAATCGATCCTTTAAATTCTTTTAATGTTTCTTCTAAAGTTTGGACAGTAAAGATGTCTAGATGATTAGTAGGTTCATCTAATATTAAAACATTAGGTTTTTGAAGTATTAATTTAGAGAGAGCTAATCTTGTTAATTCGCCGCCACTAAGAGAGTTGACATTTTTGAAAACTGAATCTCCAGAAAAACCGAAGCGACCCAAATATTTTCTAACTTCAAAATCTTTCCATTCTGGAACATCTTTCCATATTATGTTCATAACATTTAAAGATTTGTTTAAGGAAGATATAACTTGATCTAAATATCCAATTTTTATATTATATCCCCAATTGACTATTCCGTTATATGAATTTAGCTTTCCCATTAAAATTTTTAATAATGTAGATTTTCCACAACCATTTTTCCCTAAAATGGTTATTTTTTCTCCTTCGTTTATTTCAAAATTAAAATTTTTTAAAAGTAAATTACCTTTTTCATAACCAAAGGAAAGATTTTTAACAGTTAAAACATTATATCCCGTTCTTTTAGGTTCTGGAATTTTAATTTTTATTATTTCATCATCTTTTAAATTATCTATTTCTTCGTATTCTTTTATAAGCTTATCTCTTAGCGTTTCCCTAAATTTTGCTTGTTTCATCATTTTTTCTGTTCCCCATTTTCTAAAACGTTCTATCATTGCATTTAGTCTTTCAATTTCTTTTTCTAAATTTTTCTTTCTATTTATAATATTAGTAAGCTTATTTTTTCTAAGAGTTAAATATTGATTATAATTTCCGTTGAAATTCCAAATTTTATAATTATTTATTTCCCAAAATTTATTAGCCAATTCACTGATAAATGTTCTATCGTGTGAAACAAAAATAAGGGCGCCTTTATAATTTTTTAAATGATTAATTAACCATTTAATGGAATATATATCTAAATGATTAGTAGGTTCATCGAGAATTAATAAATTATAGTCACCTGCTAATACACGACCTAAAGCTAAACGTGTTAATTCGCCACCACTTAAAGAATTTATCTTTCTTTCCCATTCACTCTCTTTAAATCCCATACCTTTAAGTACAGAACGAACTATTTTGTTTTTCATTTCATCATTAATATTTTTTTCAATTTCTTTTAAAACATATTCAAACAATGAAAGGTTTAATTCTTCTGTTCTAAATTGTTTTAAATAACCTAATTTTAAGTTTTTGGTTTTTAAAACTGTTCCTTCTAAAGGTTCTATTTCTCCGTTTATAATTTTTAAAAGAGTTGTTTTTCCTGAACCGTTAGGACCTATTAATGCTATTCTATCTTGTTCATAAACAAACAAATTGACATCGTAGAAGATGTCCTGGTTTCCAAAATTATGAGAAACATTTTCTATTTTAAAAAGCATATTTTCACCTCATGTTGCTTTCTGAAAAAATCATATATATTTGATTAATGGCATTTTTTATATATTCTTATATAAAACAACATTTTTAGAATAAATCATTTTTTTATCTTCTTTTGTAGTATGAATACAACTGTTGAATATTTAACTGTATATAATTTTATTTCAATAGAGTTATTTTTTTTCATTATATTTTTTTTTGTTTTTATACATTCTTTTATCTGCAATATCAAATAATTTATTTATATCTTCGCTATCTTGTGGAAAAATAGAATAACCATAACTTATTGATAAATATATTTCGATATTATTATATTTAAAAGGTGTTAAAAGAGCTTTATTTATTTTTTCAATTACTTTTTCGGCACCATTTTTATCGGTGTTAGGTAAGGAGATTATGAATTCATCACCACCAACCCTTCCGAAAATATCACTTTCTCTGAGAATAGAAGAAACCTTTTCAGCAAAAAATTTTAGGACTTCATCGCCAATTTTATGGCCATATTTATCATTGATTTGTTTGAATTTGTTTATATCCATATATATAAAAGCTATTTTCTCTTTATGTCTTTTTTCAAATTTCATTAAGTCTGTAGTTTTAGAAATAAAGGTTTGTCTATTATAGATTTTTGTTAAAAAATCGTATTCAGCAGCATATTTTAATTTTTTATCAGTTTCTATTTTCCATAACAAAAATTCTAAATTGGATTTCAAGACTTTAGCAAAGTTTAATTCGATTTCGTCAAATGATTTGGTAAATGTATCGAAATTTACAAAGCCGTAAAATAAATTTTTTATATATAAAGGAATAACTAAAGTTTCCTTTATTTTGTCAATTTTTCCGTATTTTTTCAGTATAAATTTATCATGACCATAAGCAGTATAAAAATTTTTCCATTGTGTAACTATACTTGGACTATCTTTTAAAAAGCTTTCAAAATCAACCTGAAATTTTATCTTTTTTAATTTATCGAAGTCAAAACCATTAACCGCTTTATATTCATAATAATCACCATTTTTTAAAACAAAACTCCCAGCTTCAGCATGAGGCAAAACTTCTACTAATTTATCCAATATTTTTTTGTATAAATCATCAGTATAGCCAAAAGAGATAATTTCATTAGATAATTTTAACAATTCAGTTGATAGTATATTATTATATTCCAACTGAGTGATATATATTTTCTCTTTTGTTCTATCAATACCGGAAGAAATTATATATTTAATTCTCCCATTTTCTTCTATATATCCATTATGCCAGGAAACCAAATACTTTTCTCCATTTTTACTGACAATCTCATTTTCATAAAATTCAACTTGCTCGATTTCATTATTAATTATTTTGAAAAAAACACTTTTAATTTCATCTTTAAATTCTTTTTCAATAAAGTTATCAAACCAATTTGAACCTATGATCTCTTTTTTATTTACATTTAACAATTCGCATGCTTTGTTATTTATATCATATATATTTCCATTTTTATCCAAAACTATATTTATAGTTTGTGATAGATTAAAGTAATTTTCAAACTTTCTTTTTTCAAAATCTAGTTGGCTTTCTAATTTCTTTCTCTCGGTAATATCATAGGCTATTTCTTGTATTATATAATCATCATTGTTTTTTAATAATATAGGTGAAATATGTACCTCAACCCATCTTATTTTTCCATGTTTTGAAATATATTTTTTTTCAAATATCTGTATGAAGGTTTTATTTTCTATAGCTTTTTTAATTCTTTCTAATATTTCAATTTCGGTATCATAAATATGTTTTTCATAAGAAATACCTATCATCTCATCTGGAGATGTGTATCCTAATAACTCTGCGGCTCTTTTATTTGCTTTTATTAATTTTAAGTGTTTATTCCAATAAAAAATAGCGTTATCTGTATAATCGAATAATCCTTTATATAAAATATCTTTCATTTTATCACCTATGTTTTTTAATATATACTAATTATAACATAAACAACAAAAATGGGCAAAGCCCATTTTTGTTGTTTTCTATATTACGCCATTTCTAAGGCTATTTTCATCATATTTGTAAATGATTTCATTCTTTCTTCGCTTGATGTAGCTTTCATTGTTACTAAAGAATCTGAAACAGTTAATAAACATGCCGCATTTTTACCTGTAACTTTTGCATTTGCAAATAGAGCAAAAGATTCCATTTCAACAGCAATACATCCGTGTTCATCTCTTATTTTTTTGTAATCATCAAAATTTTGTCTGTAAAAAACATCCGAACTATGAATTCTACCTTTGTGAATAGGGATATTTAAATCTTTTGCCGCATTTTCCAATTTTTCATTTAATTCAAAAGAAGGTTTTAATATTTTATCTTCTATGCCAGCCATAACCTTTGCAAAAGTTGATTCGCTATAAGCTTCTTCTACTAAAATAACATCATATAAATCAATTTCATCAGTGTATGCTCCGCAAGAACCAACCCTTATTATATTTTGAACATCATAAAATTTGAATAATTCATATGAATATATACCAATACTTGGCATTCCCATACCACTACCCATTACACTAATTTTTTTTCCTTTATAAGTTCCTGTGTAGCCAAACATATTTCTTACTTTATTAAATAATACAGGATTTTCCAAAAAATTTTCTGCAATAAATTTGGCTCTTAAAGGATCTCCAGGCATAATAACAGTTTCTGCAATAATACCTTTTTTATCCACTTCAATATGTGGTGTTGGAATCATTAGTATCTCCTCCTTTGATTTTTTAAGTAGTGTGTTTATAATTATACACTTTTTGCGATTTAAAAATGTCTCAATATAATTACAATTAAGAAAATTGAAGTTGAAGTAATTATGGTATTATAATATTAATTGTATTATAATATGGGAGGAATATTATGTTGAGACTTTTTTGGATGTTTTTTAAAATTTCAGCTGTAGCATTAGGTGGTGGATATGCTATGGTACCAGTTATGATGAAAAACTTAACAAATAAAGGATATCTTACAAATAATGAATTTAAACATATTTTAATAGTTGCACAAGCTATGCCAGGACCAATAGCTTTTAAGATTTCATTTCTCTCAGGTAAAAAAATTGCTGGAATTAAAGGTAGTATAGCTGCAACGTTGGGAGTATTAATTCCGCCTTTTTTTAGCATTATTTTAGTTGCATCTATTTTAAAAGAATATTCTGATAATATTTATGTTTCTGGGTTTATTAATGGAGCATATGCATCTTTAATTGGTATGGTTGGAGGAATTTTATATGATTTCATAAAAAGTACAAAAATTAGAATTTATGACATTTTAATTATAATCTTTTCGGTTTTCATAATGTTTTTTTATCCCCGGTTTACTGTTATTATATTTTTTGCTTCAATAATACTTTTTTATTTTTTAGATAAGGGATTTGGTAAAAATGCTTAAAATGATCTTAATTTTTTTTGAAATAGGTTTTATTTCTTTTGGTGGAGGATGGGCATCTTTAGGAGTTATTAAACAGCTAATTTTAGAAAATGGATTATTGACAGAAAAAGCTTTACAGAGTGCAATATCTATATCTCAAATGACACCAGGCCCTGTAGCGGTTAATCTCGCTACGTATATTGGATATTTAAAATATGGGTTTTTAGGTGCGTTTTTTAATACAATATTTTTAATTATACCAGCTATTATTTATTATATAGTAGCTAAAAATTTATTGAGAAAATTCAATATTAATAAAAAAAGATTAATAAAATCGCTGAGAATGGGGACAATTATTTTAATATCAATGACTCTTTTATCAGTTTTGAAGCCAGTAATAATAAATAGAAGTTTGATTAGTTTATTAATAGCAGCGTATGCTTTTATATTATTTATGAAAACCAAACTTGATCCTATTTATATTATCCTAAGTTCGGCTTTGATGGGATTAATAATAGCAATATTATGAAAATAAATCACAAAGCTTTTGTTAAATTTTCAAATAAAATTAGAGAAGTTATTTCTCCAACACCACCGGGGACTTCTGTAACGTAAGCTATTTCTTTTACATCAGGAGACACATCACCAGTAAGTTCCCCGTTCTTAAAATTTATTCCAACATCAATTATTATAGTATTCTTTTTTACCATTTCTTTTGTTATAAAATCAGCTTTACCCACAGCAGATACTATAATATCAGAATTTAAAGTAATCTCTTTTAAATCTTTTGTATGACTATGACAAATTGTTACAGTAGCATTATTTTTGCTATTTGATAATAATATAGATACAGGTCTTCCTACAATAACACTTCTTCCTATTACAGTAACTTTTTTTCCATCTAATGTTGTAAAATCATTAAGTATTCTTTCGACAGAGTCTGCTGTGCATGGTTTAAAATAGGATTTTTCATATAATAAGTTTCCTAAATTAAAAGGTGTTATGCCTTCAATATCTTTTTTTGGATTGATTTTAGAGATTATTTCAAAAGGATCAAAAGGTAATGGTTGAGCTAAAAAAATCCCATGAACATCATTTTTGTTATTTAGAATATGTATAGTTTCAAGTAGTTCATTTTTTGAAGATAATTTGATTAAATCAAAATCAATATGTAATTTTTTTGCCAATTTTCTCTGTGAATTTAGATATGCCAATGTTGGTTTTTCAGGATTTAAAGCAACACTAGTGAGCTTAATTTTATGTTTTGTTGATGTTTTCAATATATTCTCTGTAATTTTTTTTGCAAGATTGTCAATATTAATAATCATGATATCACCTTAGGATAATCCTGTAATATTACCTTTTGCATCAATATCAAGATGAACGGCATTTGATATTTTAGGTAATCCAGGCATTCTCATTATTTCACCAGCTAATGCAACAATAAATCCTGCACCTGCAGACAATTCGAAATCTCTAATAGTAAAGTTATAATTAGATGGAGCGCCTAATTTTTTTGGATCGTCTGAAATTGAATATTGAGTTTTTGCAACTATTACAGGAAGGTGATCGTATCCGAATTTTTTGAAAAATTTAATTTTGTTTCTTGCAGACAATTCATAATCAACATGTTTTGCTCTATATATTTCTTTTGCAAGTTTCATTATTTTTACTTCCAGCGGATCATGCCAGTTATATATTGTTGTTAATTCACTATCTTTTTCTGCAGCATTGATTACTTTTTGAGCAAGTTCTAAAGCACCATTAGAACCTTCATAATATGCGTTATTTATTGCTATGGGAGTATTCATATTTTCAACAAAATCAACAACATATTTTATTTCAGTATCAGTGTCAGTATCAAATTTGTTTAAAGCAACAACAATTGGTATCCCGAATTTTTGAAGATTTTCAATATGTATTCTTAAATTAACGATTCCATTTCTTAAAGCATCCATGTCTTCTTTGTCAAGTTCTTTTGCTTTACCATTATATTTCAATGCTCTAATCGTTGCAACTAATACTATAACGTTTGGTTTGAATCCGGCTGCGGGAGATACAAAATCAAGGAATTTTTCTGCTCCGAGATCGGCACCAAATCCGCTTTCTGTTACAACATAATCGGAAATTTTCAAAGCCATTTTAGTGGAAATTAATGAGTTTGTTCCATGAGCAATATTTGCAAAAGGGCCACCATGTATAAAGGCGGGAGTACCTTCAATTGTTTGGACTAAATTGGGATTTAAGGCATCTTTTAATACAACAGCTAAAGCGCCTTCTATTTTCAAATCGCCAATAGTAATAGGTTTTCCTTTTATGTTTCTTGCAATTACAATATTCTGTAATCGTCTTTTTAAATCAGGAATGTCTTCTGCTAAACATAATACTGCCATAATTTCAGAAGCTGCTGTAATTACAAAACCATCTTCTCTGGGATAACCATTTGCGCGTCCTCCTAATGAAATAACAATCTGTCTTAAAGCCCTGTCATTCATATCCATAGCCCTTTTCCAAAAAATACGTGTTTCATCTATATTTAATTCATTGCCATATTTTATATGCGCATCTATCACTGCAGAAACAAGATTATGCGCAGTTGTAACGGCATGAATATCACCAGTGAAATGAAGATTTATATCTTCCATAGGCAAAACTTGCGAATAACCTCCACCAGCTGCACCACCTTTTATACCCATAACAGGACCTAATGAAGGTTCTCTAAGTGTAACTATTGATTTTTTCCCTAATTTGTTTATTGCCATAGAAAGACCTATACTTGTTGTAGTTTTTCCTTCACCGGCAGGTGTTGGATTTATCGCTGTAACTAAAATTAATTTTCCATTTTCTTTTTGATTTAGTTCTCTTAAATAATGATGAGAAATTTTTGCAATATGATGACCACATTGATGAATAAATTGTTCATCGATTTTTAATTCTTTAGCAATATCATTTATTTTTCTTAATTTAGTCTTTTTAGCAATTTCAATATCATTTAACATAAATTCTCTCCCCCTTCCATTGTTTTAATATAGATTTGAATAACAATTTCGCTTTTTAAAATTATATAACCATATATAATTTTCATTTTTATTATATCAAAATATTAAGGTTTTTTGACTTTTTTGTCGAAAAATATAATGAATAGAATTTGAATTATATATAATAATAATTGTTCCCATGATCTTGAGAAAATATATATTTTATGTTATAATCGAATAGAAAATTAATTAATCATCTGATATATTAATTTTGAGTTAATAAAACATTTAAAATTAAGAGGTCAAAATATGAGATATAGCGAACTAATTAAAAAACATATAAAAAATTCCACAATTCAAAATATAATCTTTTTATTGATTATATTCATATTGTGGATATTGTTTTTTTTGAATATAAATTCAAATTTGAAATCCATATCTAAAATTAATTTAAATAAGTTTAATGATATGATGAATAATTATTATTATCATTTGAAGTATATTAGTATTATTAATGATGAAAAGTTATTAGAAGATATTAATATTTCTAAATTTTATGTTATAGATGAAAAAGGAAATATTAGAAAAGCGTTACCACCAATATTTGATAAAGAAAATAATATATCAGATACTAATTTTTATTATGAATTAACCAACAATAATTCAGGTATTTTTATTTTTAAAACTAACGATGAGATATCTCGTTTATATATCGGAGGTAAATTTAATAAAACTTATTTAGTTGGAGAATTAGAAAAAATAAATTTTGGAAATGATTCTAATTATTTTGTTGCTATAAAGAATAAAAAGAATGAAATAATATATTCAAAATATAATTTAAAATCAATCAGTAAAATTCTATATTTAGATGGTAGATTATATATAAATTTTCCTTCAAAATGGAATGAAATAACATTATATACTTTTGTTGATATAACTAATCAGTTGCTATATAATTTGGTAATTTCATTGATAATGTTAATAATTATTATATGGAATTTTGTTGATAGAAAGAAAAATCTTAATTTTATGAATATATTTGAAATGGAATTTTCTAAAATAATTAAAAGTATGGAAAATTTTTTGAAAGAATTGAGGATATTGGATAAACAAAGTTTTTTGAATGTTTCAGAAAGAGATTTTGAAGATGTTATACAACCTATAAAAAATGAGGAATTTTACTTTGAAGAATTAAAAGAATTAAAAGAAGTAGAGTTTTATTCGGTGAAAGAAATTTTGGAATTATTTGATGAAATTAGTGCATCAACAGAGGAATTAGAAGCAACAAATAAAGAACTTGAAGATTTATATTTGCAAATTGAAAAAGCATATAATGATTTAGAAGAATCATATAGAAAATTCTCAGCACACTTGTCCTCAATTGCAGAAAAATATGATGAAATAACGGGTAATCATATTGAAAGGGTGGCAAAATATTCTAAAATAATTGCGAAGAAAATGGGATACAGCGCAAAGTTTGTAAGTGATATAGAAGCGTATGCTCCTCTTCATGATATAGGGAAACTTATGATTAAACATGAAATTTTAAATAAGCCAGGAGGATTAACAAGAGATGAATATGAGGAAATGAAAAAACATACAGTATTAGCTGATAAAATATTTGGTGATGATGAACGTTTTAAGATGGCAAAAAATATAGCTATGTATCATCATGAAAATTATGATGGAACAGGATATCCATTTAGATTAAAAGGAGAAGATATCCCGATTGAAGCAAGAATAGTGGCACTTGCAGATATTTATGATGCTTTAAGAAGTGAAAGACCTTATAAAGATGAATATACTCACGAAGAGGCATATAATATAATTGTTAAAGGTGATTTTAAAACTAAACCATCAATTTTTGATCCTGAAGTTTTAGAAGTATTTAAAAAATATCATTTGGAATTTGATAAAATATATACAGAATACAAGAAAAGAGAAAGAATTGAGATTGAAAAGTTTGATAAAGTTGATTGATGAAAATATTTTCTTTCTAAATAGATGAAATTAATGGAATTTTAGTAATATTTGTATGAAAAAGTTGATAATATTTATCTTCCTATATAATCCTGAGAATATGGCTCGGGAGTTTCTACCAAACAGCCGTAAACTGTTTGACTATAGGAAGGGAGTTGTAGGATTTTTATTACACCTCTCTTCCAGAGAGGTTTTTTATTTTTAAAGGTGTTTATCTATATTTTATTATTATAAAAATTTAGTAATCGTATATTAGATTTATTTTTATAAATGTTTGATAGATTATGTGAAAAAGTTTTTTGTAACTTTGAAATTAAAATTAACACCGTTTTAAACAAACGGAAAAAACAAAGTAATCTATTTTCTATACAATAATGTTAAGGTTTTTTTATATTTTATTAACTCAGGAGGTGTCAAGGGGTGGAAAAGTTCTTTAAATTAAAAGAAAACGGAACAACTGTAACTACTGAGATTTTGGCTGGATTGACTATTTTTTTGAGTATGGCGTATATTCTTTTTGTTAACCCGAACATTTTAGTAACAGCAATGGCTCCAGGCGCAGAGGTTGGATCAACTATTTATAGTCAGTATTTTGGGGCTATAATGGTTGCAACGATTTTTGGTGCAGCAACAGCAACATTAATAATGGGATTGTATGCTAATTATCCATTTGCGCTGGCACCAGGTATGGGGTTAAATGCATATTTTACATATACAGTAGTTTTAAAAATGGGAGTTCCTTGGCAAGTTGCTTTAGGAGCAATTTTCGTTGAAGGTATTGTGTTTATTCTTTTAACGGTTTCAGGCGCAAGAAGTTTTGTTGTTAAAGCTATTCCACAAAATATAAAATTTGCTACAAGTGCCGGTATAGGGTTATTTATTGCTTTTATTGGTTTGAAAAGTGCAAATATTATTGTTTCAAATCCAGCAACTTTTGTAGGTTTAGGTGATTTAACTAATTCAAGTGCGGTAGTTGCCATTATTGGTTTAATAATAACAGCAGTATTGTTTGCTTTGAAGATACCAGGCTCAATATTATTGGGGATTATAATTTCAACAATTATTGGAGCATTTCCTGTTTTTGGAGTTACGCATTATCAAGGTATAATAGGTAAAATTCCAAGTATTGCTCCAACATTTATGAAGTTACAATTATCCTGGGGAGATTTGTTATCGGGAACATTTTGGGTAGTTGTTTTAACATTTTTCTTTGTTGATTTCTTTGATACTCTTGGTACATTAACAGGATTAGCACAAAGTGCAGGGTTTATAAAGGATGGATCGGATTTCCCAAGATCAAATAAAGCATATATGGCAGATGCTGTTGGGACAAGTGTAGGAGCATTGTTTGGTACTTCTACTGTAACAACATATATAGAGAGTGAAACAGGAATAGCCCAAGGAGGCAGAACAGGATTAACAGCAGTTACAGTAGCAATATTGATGTTATTAATGTTATTCTTCTCTCCATTAGGGTTAACTATTCCAGCAGCAGCAACAGCACCAGCTTTGATTTTTGTTGGATCTTTAATGCTTAAAAATTTAACAAAAATAAAATGGGAAGATACAACAGAAGCTATACCAGCATTTATAACAATAATTATGATGCCTCTTACATATTCTATAGCTAATGGTATTGCTCTTGGTTTGATATTATATCCATTAGTAAAAATATTCTCTGGAAAAGGAAAAGAAATTCATTGGTTAAATTGGATATTAGCATTAGCTTTTGTATATTATTTGATTTTCTTACAACATTAAAAATGATTAGCGTTAGTATATTTGATTCTAAATAAAAATATAATAAATTCAATAAAGATATTAAAAAATTGCCCCGCTTTTGCGGGGTTAATTTTTTAATATTTCTAGAAAAAAATAAAAGAGTTCATCTTCTTCATTTTCGTTATTTAAATGACAGTGGGTTAATGTATATAACAAAGTGTCTATATTTGAGATTTTTCCTTGAAATACTTTTTGTGAAAATGACTTTATTATATCCCTTAAATCTTTCTTTAAACTTTTTATATTTAATCTATCTGACTTCTCTTCAAACTCTTTAATATTCTTTTCAGAAAAAACTATTAACAAATCAAAATCTTTTATATTTTTGAATAAATATAATCTACCGATTTTTTCATTTTTTAATTTGGATAATTCTTTAAGATTAATTTCTTCAATATAATCTAATGTGATATTTTCTTCTTTTATTTTAATACCTATAGAAAACAAAGGCTTAACTTCATCTATGTTAAAAATTCTTTTTAACAGACGTTTTAAAATAAGATTTTTAATTTTTAATACTGTATTATACGAAACTCCAATTTCCAATGATATTTTTTTTAAGATTTTTCCTTTTGCGATTGCATGAACTATTTTTAAAAACTTTAAAGGTTTTATTCTAATATCTTTAAATATAGTATTATTATACTTTGACCATTCTCTTCTGCAATTTTTGCATTTTAAATGATTTCTTCTTACCGTATAAACTTCAGTATTACCACAGTATGGGCATTTTTTTTCTATTTTTAACACTTCTAACTCAATTAGAAAATTTTCCGCATCTTTATCATCTTTTAAATCTTCAATTGTCATACCAAATACCCCTTTCAAAAGTATAAATCTTGTTGTTCAAAGAAATAAGAAAAATTTTTTCTATATATATTTTACCACATTAATAAAGACTTAATTATTTGCCACCAAAAAATTCTATAAATTTAAATAAAAATGAAATAATCTTGGAGTATATTCAATTTGAAATAAGTATTAATTATTTGCCACCAAAGGAGGGAGAGTATGAAATTAGATAAAGGTAAATCGATTTTCATAGTAGTTGCGATAACTATATTAACAGTGTTTTTTATGAATTACGCTTCAAAAGTTAGTGTAAAGGATAACATTGCAAGTTATGTACCAAAAGATGATCCAGACAAAGTAATTTATGATGAGGTTGCTGATGAATTTGGTTTGAATGGAATTATATTAACAGGTGTTAAATTCGATGATGCATATAAACATTTTGATGAAATCAATAAAATAACTGAAAAATTAAAAAAATTAGATGTTGTTGATAACGTCATATCACCTGTAAATGCACCAAGAATAAGTACGACGGAATATGGAGATATTTCAGTTGGTAATTTAAAATCAAGTTTTGATTTCTCAACAAATTCTTCATATGATGCAAAAAGGCTAAAAAATGAATTAATTAATGATGACATGATTAAAGGAAAATTTATTTCGAAGGATGGAAAAAGCGTTTTATTTGCTATTGGTTTAAAAAAGAATGTTGAAGAAAAATCAGCAGGATTAATGGTTGAAAATATTTTCAAAGATGCTGGTGTTAATTATTATATATTCGGAACAGCTATTGCTAATAGAGAAATTGAAAACATAGTAAAGGAAAATATTTTAAAATTAATTCCTATAGTATTAATACTTGTTATGCTTGTTTTATATTTTAGCTATAGAAATATCGCAGGTGTGATTTTACCAATAATTTCTGTATTAATAGCAGACATATGGACAGTTGGAATAATGTACCTTTTAGGTATTAACTTCAATATTACAACATCTGCTGTTCCAATAGCTGTTGTAGGGATAGGTACAGCATATTCTATTCACATAATCAGCAAATATTATGAAGAACTTCATAAAGGTGTTTCTGCTGTAGAAGCTGTAAATAACACATTAAAACATGTTGGAACTGCAGTTGTTTTGAGCGCTTTGACAACTATAGCTGGATTTTTATCGTTATTGACTGCTGATTTAACACCTGTTTGGCAATTAGGCATCTTTACTTCATTAGGTATTGCTCTAGCTTTATTAATGGCTACAGTATTTGTTCCAGCAATGTTGATTATTTTTAAACCAAAATCAAAAATTCAATTATCTGAAAATGGCGAAAGCCGTTTATTAAGAAATTTATCTGATAAAATCGTTCATCATCGAGTGATAACAATGATTATAATTTTCGGATTAGTATTAATTACCACTTTGTTTATTCCAAGAATAAAATCAGATATGCAAATTGAAAATTTCATGAGCGAAAAAACTCAAATGGTTAAAGGTTCAAAATTTTTAAGAAATAATTTTGGAGGAAATGATTATATATTTGTTGATTTTCAAGCTAAAGGAAAAAATTCTTTTAGAGATTTTTATTTTAACAGATCTATAAGAGACGTATCAATGTTTGCTAAAAATTATACTGTTGTTTCACAAATAACAAATATAGGTGATGTTGTAGCCGAATTAACAGAAGGGTTTACTGGTTACAAATATATACCTGGTTCAAATGATGCGATGGAACAAAATTATATGTTAATTGAAGGTAGTGATGGAATAGATAAAATTCTTTCTCCAGAAAAAAATGAATCTATCTCACAAATTATGGTAAATACAAAAAGTTTTAATGAAGTTAAACTCCTTGAATCGGCTTTAAAAAAATATATAAACACATATATAATGACAAAATATCATATAGAAAATTTTGATATATCAAATCCTGAACATATCAAAGCTTATGAAAAAGAAATTAAACAATTTGTAATTTCAAGAAATGGTGAGTATAAAAAAGAAATTGTAGATATGATGATTAAAGCAAAATCAGAAAATGTAGAAAATTTAATTACCTCTTTAAATGCAAAAGAATTATTTGATATGTTCAATGATTATTTAGAATACAATGAAGAAAATACTATAGATTATAAAACTTTTGAATCTTTAATTAATCATATGATTGATGATGAATATTTAAAAGAATATTATGACTATTTCTTGTATGATAATGAACCAAATCTAAAAGCTCAATATGTAATAAACAAATTGTCAAATCTTGATATTAAACTTTCAAAAGATGCTTTAAATGAATTATCTCAATACGTAAACGATGAACAAGTTCCTATAGAGAATGGTGAAAATATATTACAAGCAAGAGTTACAGGAATCCCTGTTTTAACAAACAAAGTAAATGATATGGTTTTTGATAATCAAAAAGAAAGTATGTTATTAGCGTATATTTTAGTATTTATATTATTTGCAATACAAATGCATTCTATAATATTAGGATTATTATCACTAGTACCAATTACTTTAACTATAGTTGTAAATTTTGGAATTATGGGATTAACAGGAATTTCATTAAATGCAGCTACTGTTACGATAGCATCAATAACAATAGGTACAGGTATCGATTATACTATACATTATATTTCAAGATTTAAAAAAGAGTATAGAGAAAGCAAGGATAAATTTAAGGCAGCAATAAGAACATCTGCAACATCTGGAAGAGCTATCGTTATAAATTCTTTAGCTGTAATACTAGGATTTGCAACATTTATCTTCTCTGAAATAGGTATGCTAAAACAATTTGGGGTATTAACTGCAACTGCAATGTTTGTGGCACCATTATTAACTTTAACAATTTTTCCTGTTTTGATGACCATACTTAGTGATAAATTATTAACTAAAATATCAAAAGAATCCATATTAAAAAGAAAACTAAAGAAAAGGGAGGAAGCAGCATGAAAAAACAAGTAGTGATTTTATCAGTAGTACTTATCTTATTAACTTCATTAGGTTTTGCAATTACAGGGCAAGAGGTACTGGATAAAGTAAAAGATGCACATGATAATTTTAAAACAGAAAAATCAGTAGTTATTATGCAATTAAAGGATGGAAATGGAAACATTAGAGAAAGAGAATTTAACATGTATTTAATGCATTATGGAGATGATTCTTTAGCATTGGTAAGATTCAACAAACCTTCTGAAGTAAAAAATATAACCCTTTTAACACTATCAGATGATGAAATATATTTATATATGCCTGCATACAGAAAAACAAAAAGAATTTCTGGTGGAGCTAAAAATGGTAAATTCGTAGGTTCGGATTTTAAATACAACGATATTTCCTTAATATATAATGAACAAAATGGTGATTATAACTCAAAATTAATTGAAGAAAATAATGATAAATATGTTGTAGAAATAATTCCTCACGAAAAAGATAATGATTACGGAAAAATAGTTATGACAATAAAAAAAGAACATATGTTATTTCAAAAAATAGAATTTTATAATCATGAAAATAAGCTAATTAAAACAATGAGTTTTAGAGATGAACAAAATTTTGACGGACACATTTTAGCTACAGAAATTGAATTAAATAATTTAGAGGAAAATCATTCAACGATATTGAAAATAAAAGAAGTAGAATTTGATATTCCAATAACAAAAAGATTCTTTGATAGAAGAAATATTTCAAAGCCAGTATTAAAATATAAATAATGCGAGGTGAGAGGAATGAAAAAAATTATAAATATTATATTATTTACATTATTTGCAACTTTAATATTCTCATTTAATGGAGACTTACAATATATATATGGATATAACTTTTCAGATGAATCCTCAAAAACTTATTCTGGATTAAAGTCAAATATAACATTAGAAAATTCAATGGATTCTTTATATTTTAAACTTTCTTTAGATTTATTTAGATTAGATGAAGGAAAAAATTCTTTAAAGATTGACACTACAAACATTATGGGATTAATTCCTTCAGAATTAATAAAACCAAATATTCCTTGGACGTTATACGTTTTAAATGAAGCATATTCAGATATATATATAGAAGATTCGACATTAAAATTTGGAAGATTTATTTTAAATAACGGAAGCTCAACATTATACAGTCCTTCTGTATTATTGAACGCTCATGATGGTTTAAATCCATTTGAGAACTATAAATCATTACCAGTAGATGGAATAGAATTTAATGGTTATTTAAACGATTACGGTTATAATTTCATTTTCACACCAAAAACTTATGATGACATACCTGGATTTTATTTATATCCTATAAGTATTAATAGAAATATAGCGGAAGAAAATGCTACTATATTAACATATCAATTTACACAAAAACATGAAGAAGCAATAGCTGCAATAGCTGCATTAAAAGCTCAATTAGAATCTTCAGGATTAAGTGATACTGAAATAGAAGCGATGCTTCAAAATCCCGAATTGCTATCAAATGCTGGTTTAAGCGAAACTCAAATTCTTCAAGTTTATTTAGGGCAAACTTTATTGACATTACCTAAAGAGTATAATATAAAAACAACAACTATTTCAGCCACAAATGTTGATGAATTAAACACTCTAAATGGAAATTATTCTCTTGATTTTACAACAAGTCTAATGAATTTTGATGTTAAATTAGGATATGTTCATGATCACTATCATTTTATGGTTCCAGAAAAAATAGATATACAATATTCTGAAGATGGATCAGGAACATCAAAAACAATTTTATATAGACCAGCAAGAAATTCTATAATTTTAGACACTCAAGGAATATCAAATTTATTTGATTCTATTAGCTATCATGGAGAAGCTGCATTTATAATCCCTGAAAAAAAGTATGTTGTTGTTAATACATCATATTATATTCCAGATACAAATCAACCCACAAAAACTATTGCGACAAAAACATCTACAAATATTGAAATATTCGAAAAATATTATGTAAAAATGATTGGTGGAATAGAATATACAAAAGGTGAAGATTTTACTTTAGGAATTGAAGGTTTTAATGGATTACCAACTGAGGAATTAAAAGATAATATTTCATTTGGAAGTGATGCTTATTTAAAAATGAAAATATCAGATATCTCTTTTGAAGGTTTAGGATTAATAGCATTTTCGAAAATAGATAATAAATATAAACCAGGTTATATGACTAATATAAAAATTTCATACTCAGGAATAGATAATTTTGAACCATCATTACAATTAAAATATGCATATTCAGAAGATAAAAAACATTCATTAAAACAAATAGAAAAATTAAATGCAATTTCCTTAAATATAAAAATTTACTTTTAAAGTGTTAAAAAATCACCTGCAAGTTAGCAGGTGATTTTTGCTTACTTAGCTATATATTAATTTGGCTCTTTCCAAAGTTACTTGAATAAACTGTGATTATGCTTAGATTAGTTTAATTATGTTCAATCAACAGAATTTTATTTTTTAATGTTTCAAATTTACATCTTCCATACATCATTCTTTTTATTAATTTTATTTTGTTTATTTTTCCCTCTGCTAAGCCATTACTATATTCATATTTTATTGCGTTTTCTACTGCTACTATGTCTCGTTTTATTCCATGTATGAAACTCTGTATCCCTTGAATAGAACTTTTTTCATATTTTTTTATCCAATTATGTAATTTTTCTGTGCTTTTGGAAAATAGCACTTTTTTGAATTCTTTTACTGCTTCATATATTTCTTTTAGATATTCATA
>NZ_FQUI01000009.1 GCF_900129175.1 Marinitoga hydrogenitolerans DSM 16785 | reverse complement strand
AAAATGAGCGGAACCAGGAGAAACGATTTTAGCATCTGCTTTTCTTGTTTCTTTTAATGAACCATCTAATAAATTCTTTGTGTTAAATTGTGTTGTCTTTGCTATTCTGTTGATTTCGTCTCTTAATTCTGTGAATTCGTTTTGTAATTGTACCCTATCTGCATCTGTGTTTGTATCTGTTGATGCTTGTACTGCTAATTCTCTCATACGTTTTAATATAGAATGTATTTCATCCATTCCACCTTCTGCTGTTTGAATCATCGAAATTGCATCTTGAGCATTTCTAACTGCTGTGTCTAAACCTTTAACCTGGTTTCTCATTTTTTCAGAGATAGCCAACCCTGCTGCATCATCTGCTGCTCTGTTAATTCTTAACCCTGAAGAAAGTTTTTCTAAAGATTTTCCCATCTCACCTTTAACAGTGTTAAGCGTTCTCCATGCATTTAAAGCCTCCATGTTGTGATAAATCCTCATAATTTCACCTCCGTGTGAAATATAATATATTTTTCAACCATTATATATTTCGTCTATGTTTTTTAAAACTTTAGAGGAAAAGTGGTATAATAAAATGAAATGTATTTATATGTATAAAAAATCAAGAAAGGTGGATGAATATGTTTTTAGATCATATTCCTGAAAACTCTCAAATAGTATATGAAAAATCTTATCCTTTACTTTTAGAAGGTGGAGACATAGCAGTATTGTTAATTCATGGATATACAGGATCACCACATGATATGTATTATTTAGCTGAAAGGTTAAATGAAGTAGGATATACAGTGCATGTTCCGAGATTGCCAGGTCATGGAACAAATGCAAAAGATTTTTTAAATAGCAATTGGAAGGATTGGTTAAGAAAGGTTGTTGATTCATATATAGAATTAAAATCAAAGTATAAAAAGGTTTATATTTCAGGATTATCTATGGGTGGAGTTTTAACTTTATTATTGGCTTCGAAATTTAATCCTGATAAAATAGTATTAGCTGCACCAGCATTGGAAGCATCAGATTGGAGATTAAAATTAACTCCTGTAATAAAATTATTTATGAAAAAAATAAAGAAAAATAAGAAGGAATTTTATGAAGATGGTTTAAATAATTTAGCAAGAGAATATTGGGATTATGATTGGCCATCTAAAGGGGCTGATTTGTATAAATTACAGCGTTTAGCAAGAAAAAGATTAAAAAAAATAAATAGCGATACTTTAATAATAGTTTCAAAAAGAGATAGAACAGTTCCTTTAAAAGTTGCAAATGTTATAAAAAGTAACATTAATACAAAAAAGGTCAAAACAATTATTCTCGAAAAAAGTCCTCATGTTGTTGTGAATGATATAGAAAAAGAAAAAGTTGCAGATGAAATCATAGACTTTTTCAAAGAAAGTGAGAAGTAAAATAGCTTCTCACTTTCTTTTGTAAAATTCTTCAAATAGAAGTCTTTTAGGTATGAATTTGCCATTATTTTCTAAAGCATAAGAATAAGCGATATTCCCTAATAATAAAGTATCTTTTAATGTTTTTCCATCAAATAAAGAGTTTATTATAACGCTTTTAAAGGCGCATTTTGCTTCAAATAAAAAATTTCTTTTTTCAGAAAAAGGTTCTATCTCCCAGGATTCTTCGGAAAAATTAAATTTAATTTTTCCATTTTCTAGGAAAGTTATTTTATAGATATAATGAATATTATCCTTTAAATTAACATGTTCATTGGTAAATATAAAATCTCCAAATATTTCTTTATCTTCTGGAATAATAAGACTTTCTTCAAAATCAAGGAATAAGAATTTCCCTATTAATTTAATATTTCTGGCTAAGGTATTGTTCCAGTTTTGAAGAATCAAATAAACACTTCTTACCTGATTATATATTTCAGATAATATATTTAATGAAAAATTATAATCAATTTTTTCAATATTTCTAAAATCTTTATATACACTTTCAATATCATTATTTATTATTTTTAACACACGTTTTGTTCCATAAGGTTGTCGAGCAAAAAAAAGATCTATATCGTTCTGAGAAAAATACTTATTAATTAAATCTAAAAATTCATCATTTCCCAAAAAATCAAAAATAACAGGATTAAGACCTAATTTCTTTAGATGCAAAGCAATTTTTGTTCCAATACCATTAATTTCCAATGAAATATTCGGAATTGAAAGGATAGATTTTATAAGAACTTCTATACCACCTATGATTAGTATATCCTGTTTTTTTTCAATTTCAAACATAGGAAGCATTTTTTCTCTTATTTGAAATTGTATTCTCATAGAATTCCCCCGTTATTTTCTATATCTTATATTATATGAATTAGGATCTGGCCAATTAAAGTCAATGTATAATTTAACATCAAAATTTTTCTCAATTTCGTTCTTTTTTTCTTTTGTAAAATAACCGGATAGGTTATGGTATACGCTGGCATAAACCTCTTTTATATTATGCTTCTTTTTCAAATCTTCTAAAGATTCTTCTAGTTCTTTAATAGCTCTTCTAAAAACAATTCTTGGAGAAGCAATTTTTCCAGTACCCTGACATATTGGGCACTGAGTAAACAATAAAGCATCAATGGAAGGAGTTGTCCTTTTCCTAGATAGTTCTAATAAACCTAATTTTGTAAATCCAGATATATATATTTTTGCTTTATCCTTTAAAGATTCTTCTCTGAAAATATTTATTATTTCCTCTTTATGATAATTATCTTTCATATCTATAAAATCTATTAAAATGATACCTGCAATGTTTCTGAGTCTTAATTGTCTGGCGATTTCTTTTGCAGCTTCCAAATTTGTCATAAAAGATGTAGATTCAACATCTTTTTCTAACACATTGCTCGCAGAATCCACATCAAAAACTGTTAAGGCTTCTGTTTTATCAATTGTAATTACACCCCCATTTGGGAGTTCTACTTTTCTTGAGAAAATATCGTCAAGTTGTTGATAAATATTTGCCCATGAAAATGCATCAATATCCACTTTTCTTATTTTTAAAGTGGGATATTGTTCTTTTAAGGTGCTGAATTCTTTAAATAAATCAATATCATCAGTGATTATTTCAGTTGTATTATTATCCAATTTTTCTCTTAATATATATTGAACAAAATTTTCGTCTTCAAATAATAATATAGGTTTATTATATGTCTTTGATTTTTTTAAAATAGTATTCCATATATTTTTTAGATTATAAAATTCGTTTTTAATTGTTTCAAACTCAACATTTTCACTGTTTGTTCTAAAAATTAAACCTTCTTCTTCTGTTTCAATTAAGATTTCACCGATTTCTCTTAATCGGTCCTTTTCATTAGATGAAAAGATTTTTTTAGATATGCCAATGCTATTTTCACCGTAAGGCATATAAACAATATATCTTCCAGGAATGTCAATTCTCATTGTTAATTGAGGACCTTTTCTGGTATTTCCGTCTTTTTTTACCTGAACAATAATAAAAGAACCTCTACGCAAAGAATTTGGATCCACAGTAGTATCTTTAAATCTCAAAAAACCATTTTTTTTAGTGCCAATATTAACAAAAAATGATTCTAAAGCAGGAACAACATTTTCAATCCTACCCAAAAAAATTTTTCCTGACAGTTTTCCGATTTCTAAATCTTCAAAAAATATTTCCATTAATTTATTATCTTCAAGCAAGGCAACTCGTATTTCTTCAGAATGTTTACTGAAAACTATGGATTTTTTCACAATATCACCTACAACAAATAGTTTTTTCAATATATTATATCACAAAGTATTTTGAAAACTAAAATTAAATATTTGAATCAAATAGACGATAAAATATAATAGAAAATCTCAAGGAGGGGATATAATGAAAAAAGGATTTTTAATTTTATTCTTATTAATAATACCATATATGATGTTTTCTGAAACATATTATGTTATAGGAAATATGGTTTATAAAGGAATGAATTATTCAAAAGATGAAGAATATAAAAATGAAATAGTTTCACCTGAAAAAGATATAAGTGAAATTTCAGATAAAAGAATAATCATTATAAAAGATGGAGTTAAAGATTCTTTAGAACAAATATATAATGAAAATGGAAATATAAGTATGGTAGATATGGCGGAAATAGAAATGTCAGGAAATATTAATTATGGAAAAAGTAAAATAAAATTATTTGAAAAATCACATACATTTTCATATTTTTTACCAAAAGATTATAGTTATTGGAAAATTGGAGGTAGAAGAGAAGACGAGAATTATATGAAATTGACTACTTTTGAAAATACAATATGGTATAGGATTCACAAAAAAGGGTATTCTGAAAATAATTTATATAAAGATTTTGAATTACCATATGGTGTAAATTCTTTTGTGGATTTTTCAGCGGAAATTGTTGGATTAGTAACTAAAAGTAAAGTGTTGCCAGAAAAAAGTTATAGTATAGCAGGGATTATATTTTCTTTTTTAAATGATAAAAAAGAAAGTGTTGATAAAATATCTTTTGTATGGAGTTCATCAGAGTATCCTTTTAAAGAATATGTATGGATAAATCCAATGCCGTTGAAAGATTCTAAGGATTTTCATATATCTTTTAATGTAAATGATATTGTTAATAATAAAAATGTTAAATACATAAGAGTTATTTTTTGGACTTTTGGAAGTGATAAGTACAAAACATTAACCGCTGATTTATGGATCAGAAATGTGGAATTAAAATTGAGTAAAGCTAAATGAGGTCATTTTGATCTCATTTTTTTTATATAAAAACAATATATTTTTGTGATATAATTATAATATAATAGAATTAGAGGAGGCGATATATATGAAGATATTTTTGGATACTGCAAATTTAGAAGAAATAAAAATTGCAAAGAATTGGGGAATTATAGATGGTGTAACAACAAACCCAACATTAGTTTCAAAAGAAGGAGATATAGATTTTGAAACAAGGGTAAAAGAGATCTGTGATGTGGTAAAGGGTCCAGTTAGTGCAGAAGTGGTTTCAATGGACTATGATAATATGGTAAAAGAAGCAAGACATTTAGCAACTTTGAGTGAATATGTTGTTGTGAAAATTCCAATGACTCAAGATGGAATTAAGGCTGTTAAAACACTATCTTCAGAAGGTATAAAAACAAATGTAACACTTGTTTTTAGCCCGTTACAGGCTTTGTTGGCAGCAAAAGCTGGAGCTACATATGTAAGTCCATTTATTGGAAGGATCGATGACATTGGAAATCAAGGATTAGAATTAATAAATGAAATTTTGCAAATTTATTATAATTATGACTTTGATACACAAATTATTGCAGCAAGTGTAAGACATCCGTATCATGTGGTAGAAGTAGCAAAATTAGGATGTGATGTAGCAACAATTCCTTTTGGTGTTTTAGAAAAATTATTTTTCCATCCTTTAACTGATAAAGGTATAAAAAGATTTAATGAAGATTGGAAAAAATATTTAGAATTAAAGAAAAAGTAAAATGTTGAAAAAATATCTTACAGAGATTATAAAAAGAAAAATCGATAATTTAAATGAAAAAATAATAAAAGCATTTGAAAAGGTTCCACGAGAAAATTTTGTTTTGAGTGGAATTTCTATTGATTCTATATATTCTGATCAAGCAATACCAACGTTTTACGGAAAAACCTTTCTTTCTACTTCAAGTCAACCATCATTAATGGCTTTGTTTTTTAAGGAATCTGGTTTAAATGAAGGATATAAAGTTTTAGATTTGGGAACTGGTACAGGGTATAATGCAGCGATTATGGCAGAAATAGTAGGAGAGAAAGGTCTTGTGATAACTACTGAACCAGAAAAAGATGTTTATAATATTGCGAAAGAAAATCTAAAAAACTATAAAAACATAGTTATATTGAATAGTGATGGATACTATGGTTTTGAAGAAGAGAAATTTGATGTAATACTTTCAACAGTAGCTGTTGATGGAATTCCCAGAATTTGGATTGAACAGTTAAAAGATAACGGTAAAGTCATAGTGCCTATAGTATTAGGAGATAGTTTAACAGATTATACGTTTATAATAGAAAAAAAAGATAAGGAGATTTTTGCAAAGTTTTTAATCCACACATCTTTTTTAAGAGCTTTAGGAAAATTATCATTCAAAAGTAAAATTAAAATAACAGATTATGATTTTAATATTGAAAAAAAATTAAATATTAATCCTAAATTATTTGAATTTTGTATTACTTATTTTAATCCCATTAATAATAATATTAGTGTGAATTCTGAATATGGCATTTATAAAGGTGGAATATTAAAATTTAAAGGAGAAAAATTATTAAATGTTATTGAAAATTTGAAGGATGTGGATTTATATAATTCACATTTTAAAGCGATTGAAATATATGATTATTTAAACTTTATACCTTCTTAATGGAGATGGTTTTATGTCTGATATTATGCTAAAAATATTTAATTCAAAAATAAATTTTCCAGATATTGAAATTTCTGTTGGTGAAAAAATTGGAATATATACGCAAAATCCAGATAAACTATTGAGCAATTTACTTAAAATAATAATTAAACCAAAAAAATATACAGAAGAATATATCTTAGAAGGCATGGATGCAGAAAACTTATCTTATTTTAGTAGGAGAATTTTCCATGTTGTATCTTCAGAATTATGGAATGAAAAAAATATTTTAAAAATAATAAAGAAAAAAACTGAAAATAGAAAAATAACTATAATTTCTGCAAAAGATATAAATATGGATGAAATATTGAAAGTTTCTTTAGAGATAGAAAAAAATTTATCCAAAGAAAATATTATGGTTATAACAAATTCAAAAGAATTTTTAGAGGCTGTGTGCGATAAAGTAATTGATGAAAATGGTAATTCAATGGTATTGGAAGAAGGAACTTTTATTAAACGGTTGGATAATATGGAAGAAATTGAAAATATAAACGAAGTCGAAGGAAAATATATACCCTTACTTTTGAAAAAAAGAGAATTAAATGTGAGGTAGTTATGATAATAAGAAAGATAAATATATATATAATATTGTTAATTGCATTTTCTGTTTTTTTATCTTTATCTCAAATAATTTTTAATTATATATTTCAAAAAGAACCATATTTATATTATGGTTCTTTCCCTATAGAAAGTGAAAATTTGAAATTTTCAAAAGAATTTCCAAAACAAGCAAAAGCTGTTTTAGTTTTAGAGGAAAATATATTAAAAATATATTTGCCAAAAGAGAGTAAATATTTTAATACGATTTTAAAAGATTTAAAGGTATTTTTATATGACACATCGATTAAATTAAATAAGATAGTAAAACCATACTTTATTGAAAAAAAAGATTTAAAAGCTCCAGATATATATAATTATTATTTAAAAATATTAGGGCTTGTATTTTTTTCTGTTATATTTTTTGGAGGTACTCTTTTTTCTGTTTTTGATAAAAATAATTTAACTTTATTTATATTGCATTATTATAAAAACTTTTTTCAGCGATTTTTAATTTTTTTGAGTGTTATATTATCTTTTATTTTTATAGCGTTTTCATTTTTAAAAGATATAAACTTTTTATATGTATATTTTGTTTATGCAATTGGAGCTGTATTTTTTAGATCAATATTTAACAAAATATATATAGATATTTTGAGTTATGCTGTTTTTATATCGGCAGCAATGTTTGTAAATGACCTCTTTATAGTACTTATGATTTTGATTTTAATGGCAATGTTTAATATAATATATAATTATATGTCGATTTTTTATACAAAAACAATTAGAATTAAGGAGGAAAATAAAATTGAACGAAATAAGAGAAAAAATTTTAAATGAATTAAAAGAAAAGGTTAATGAAGTAAAAAATATTCAAGAATTTCAGGTATTAAAGTCAAAATTTCTTGGTAAAAAAGGTGAAATTTCAAACTTAATGAAGCAAATTTCAAAAGTAGAGAAAGAGAAAAGAAAAGAATTTGGTGCTTTTGTGAATAATATAAAAAAAGAAGCTGAAGAGCTTTTAAATGAAGCTTTTGAAAATTTAAAATCAAAAATAAAAGAAGAAGAGGAAAAAAAGAATTGGGTAGATATAACATTGCCAGGAGCAAGAAGGAAAATAGGATATGAACATATATTAAAACAAACAATAAGAGAGGTTTATGAGATTTTTTCAAATATAGGTTATAAAATTGTGGAAGGTCCAGAAATAGAAACAACATGGCACAACTTTGATGCTTTAAACACTCCAGAATGGCATCCTGCAAGGGATATGCAAGACACTTTCTATATAAAGGATAATATCATATTAAGAACACATACATCCCCTGTTCAAGTAAGAACAATGTTAACTCATGAACCACCATTAGCAATAATTTCACCGGGAAGGGTTTATAGAAAAGATGAGCCAGATGCAACACATTCACCAGCATTTAATCAAATAGAAGGTTTATATATAGATAAAAATGTTACGGTTGGACATTTGAAAGCAACACTTGAAAAGTTTTTAACTATGTATTTTGGTGGTTCAAGAAAAGTATTATTAAGGCCAAGTTATTTTCCATTTGTTGAACCTGGTTATGAGGTAGATGTGGATTGTATGTTCTGTGGTGGAAAAGGTTGTAATGTATGTAAAGGTACAGGGTGGATAGAAATATTAGGTGCAGGATTAGTTCATCCTAATGTATTGAAAAACGTAGGTTATGATCCAGAAATATGGCAAGGGTTTGCCTTTGGTACAGGTGTTGAAAGAATAGCTATGTTAAAGCATGGAATTGCTGATATGAGAGAATTTTATAGAAATGATATGAGATTTTTAGGTTTATAAAGGAGGAGTAGGAGTGAATATATCAAGAAATTGGCTTTCTGAATATATAGATTTAAAAGTTTCAACAGAAGAATTAGTTGATAAAATTAAATTGCATTCAACAAATGTTGAAGGGGTTAAAAACCTTGGAGAAAATATTAAAGGTGTTATAGTAGGGAAAATTATAGAAATTAACGAACATCCAAATGCAGAAAAAATAGTTATATGTAAGGTGGATGTAGGAGATAAAGTATTGCAAATATTAACTGCAGATAAATCAGTAAGAGAGAATGATCTGGTACCAGTCGCTATAGATGGGGCTGTTTTGGCTGGTAATTTTAAAATAAAATCAAGAAAAATGAGAGGCATAATGTCTGAAGGTATGATGTGTTCATTAGAAGAGCTGGGATTGGAAGAAAAATCAGAATTTGTGTATAAAATTCCAGAAGAAATAAAATTAGGAACAGATTTCGTAGAATATTTAAAATTAAAAGATGATATTATAGATATAGAAATATTCCCTAATAGACCTGATTTGCTTTCTTATTTTGGTGTAGCAAAAGAGTTTATAGCTATAGACGTTGCAAAAAATTTTGAATATCCTGAGATATTAAATATAGAAAAAGGTGAAGGATTCCCGGTTTATATTGAATATGAAGGATGTAAAAGATATGCTGCTTTAGTAATGGAAAATGTTGAAATAAAATCATCACCTTCATGGTTAGTAAAAAAATTAGCTACTGCTGGTATTAGAAGTATAAATAATGTTGTAGACATAACAAATTATGTGCTATTAGAAACAGGACATCCTGTCCATGCTTTTGATATGGATTTAATAGGAAATAAGATTGTTGTTAGAAAGGCAATGAAGGGTGAAAAAGTAAAATTATTAGATGAAAAAGAATATGAGTTAAATGGGACAGAAACATTAATAACAGATGGAGAAAAGATATTAGCTCTCGGTGGAATAATGGGAGGACAGGATTCTGGGATTAATGAAAATACAAAAAAGGTGTTATTAGAAGTGGCGTATTTTGATCCTGTTAATATAAGGAAAAGTGCTCGATATCATAAAATATCTTCAGATTCTTCATATAGATTTGAAAGAGGGGTAGATCCAAACGATGTAGAATTAGTAATGTCGAGATTGGCCTATTTAATTCACAAATTAGCAAATGGAAAAGTTGCGTCTGTTATGACAGATGTATATCCTGAATATATAAAACCTAAAAAAGTATATATAAGAAATAAATACTTAAATGAAAGATTGGGAGTTTCTATTAAAACAGATGATGTAGAAAAAATATTAAATAGATTAGATTTTGAAAATAAAAAATTGGAAGAAAAGTTTGAGGTAACAATACCAACATCAAGACCAGATATAACAGATGAAATTGATTTGGTTGAAGAAATTGGAAGAATATATGGATATCATAACATACCATCAGTTTTACCTTTTAATAATATGATAGGAGGTATTTCTGATTATATAAAATTCAGAGAAAAAGTATCTGAAGTAATGAGATTAAATGGGTATAATGAAGCATTCACATTTGCTTTTATGGATAATTCAAGAATGTGGTTGAAAAAGGGTGAAATATTCTTAGAAAATCCAATATCTTCGGAACTTGCGACAATGAGACCACTTCTTGTATATGGAGTTTTGGAATCGGCCTCATATAATTTCAGAAATCAGAGCAGAAATATTAAATTATTTGAAATAGGAAAAAGTTTCTTGAAAGATGATACTTCAGAAACAGGTGTGAAAGAAATAGAAAAATTAGCTTTTGTTGGTATTGGTGAAGAAAATCCATATGATTATACAGATAAAAGAAATGTTAATTTTTATACATTTAAAGGAGCTTTAGATAATTTATTTGATTATTTTGGAATAACTGCAGAATATAAAAGATACAATGCAAAAGGTATGTCGCATTCGCAAAGTGCGATGATTATTGTAAATAACGAAGAAATAGGCTTTATAGGTAAAATAGATAAAGATATAGCAAAAGATATTTATGATATCAATCAACCAGTTTATATAGCTGAGATAAATATAGAAAAAATGTATGAAGCGAAAAAAGAAAGAAAGAAAAATGTGTCGTCATTTGAATTTCCTTCTATGAGAAGAGATTATTCAATGCTAATTAATGATAAAATAACGTTCTTTGATATAAAAAACATTATACAAAAAGTGGGTAAGAAATTAGTGGAAGAAATAAAAATATTTGATGTTTATAAAGGTAAAAATATCGAAGAAGGTAAAACAAGTATTACCATAACTGTAACATATAGAGCTAAAGATAGAACATTAACAGACGATGAAATAAATAGAATAGCAGAAAAAACAATTAAAAGATTGAAAGAAGAATTGGGAATACAGGTTAGAGTATAAAATTAATATCTGGCATTTTTTAGACGATAAATATAGTGATAAGTTTTTTGGAGGTGTTTAATATGGATATAAATAAATTGAATAGGGTATATCAGCAGTATATAAAAAATGAAACGTTAAAGAAAGAAAATAAAATAGGGAAAACCTCCAATGAAGAGAGAATAATAAAACAGGATATCTCTCCTGTAAAAGTTTCAGTTGATGGTTCATCAAAAAAATACATAGAAATGGCCAGGAATGAAATCCCTGAAGTCAGGGAAAACCTCGTGGAAGAGTTACGCCAGGCCATTGAACAGGGGTTATATAAAATAGATGCGGACAAAATAGCGGAGAAAATGCTTGGAGGTCTCTAAAATGTCAGATATTGATATAAAAAAAATAGTCCACGAGGAGTTAAATATCCTCGTGGATCTTTTTTATTATATGGAAAAATTAAAAAATGGTATTTTGAATAATGATGAAATAAAATCATTAAATTTTGTTGTATCAAAAATTAGTGAAAATGCTTTGAATTTGTCAAAAATTGAAAAACAGAGAATTGAAATCTTTAATAATTTTGCTTCACAAATGGCTTTAAAAAATACATTAAAGGATTTTATAAAATATTTTGATAAAAAAGATAAAGAGATAGCAAAAATACTTAAGGAAATATCAGAAAAGCTTATGGATATTTCTTCATTAAATAGCACTTTAAAAGAGTTATTAAAGGCGCGAATTGAATACAACGATATATTAATAAAGCTATTTATGGGTTCTGAGAACACTGTGCCAGTTTACAATAAAAATGGAATATACAACAAGACAATTGACCAAAGTAAAGCAAACTGGCAGGGTTGATGAGGTGATATAATGTCATTATTTAATACACTGAATACGGGAATTTCTGGAATATTTTCAAACAAAGTGGCAATGAATGCAGTATCTCAAAATATTGCCAATGTTAATAATTCCAACTATTCAAGAAGACAAGTGAATATCTCAACAAATGCCACTATTAATTATGGTGGGTTTGAATTAGGGACAGGTTCAAAAATTGAATCTATAGAAAGGGTTAGAGATCAATTTTTAGATGTTCAATATAGAAAATATAATAGTGATTATGGATATTGGAAAACAATGAATTCAAACCTTAATTATATACAATCGCTTTATGGTGAGCCATCAGAAGATGGTTTTAGAAGAGCATTTGATGAATTTTGGGGATCTGTTCATAAAATATTATCAGAACCAACTGTTCCGGAAAACAAAAGAGAATTAATATATAAAGCACAAGAACTTTCAAATAAAATGAGTAGTTTATTTTCAGATATAGAAAGTGTTAAAAACAATTTAAATAATGATGTTGAAAATATACTAAAAGATATAAATTCAAAGTTAAGTGAATTATCAAATCTAAATAGACAAATAAAAGAATTGAAAACTCAAAATATAGAAGCTAATGATTTACTGGATAAAAGAGATGCGATATTAGATGAGTTATCAGAGAAGTTAAATTTTACTGTGAAAGAAAAAAAAGATGGTCAAATAAGTATTATTTTAAAAAATCATGAAATATTAAATGGGGAAATATATAAAAAATTAAGCATTAAAGAGGTTAATGGGAAAAACTATGTTTTTGTAGATAATGGAATCATGAATATAAAAAACGGAAGTTTAGGTGCTACAATTGAATTAAGAGATAAGGTTATAAATGAGCAGTTAAATAGATTAAATGAATTAGCAGCCACATTTTATGATACATTAAATCTTATTCATGAAGAAGGTTATGATTTAACAGGTACAATAAGAGGAATGAACTTTTTTAATGAATTACAATCTGGAAACTTAGAAACAGATAAATTAAGAAGGATAGCAGGAAATATATTATTAAGTGGAGAACCTAAAAATTATGTTGATAGTTATATTAAGTTCAACCAAAATACAATAAATGATATAAAAGTTAATTTTGATATAGGCAGTGGAGAATTAATTAATATCGAAAATGGTTTTGAAGATAATAGTGATTATGTAGCAACGATAAATTCTGGAGAAACTCTAGATAATTTAAGTGTAGGCAGTAAATTTAGAGGAGATTTTAATTATAAATACAGTGTGCAAAATGGTGGATTATTAACCTTTGCAAACAAAGGTGGTTCCTCTTTAGATAATCGTTTAATAATAGATTTTAATAGAAATATATTTAAACAAATGGGAATACCTACAAAAGATATCGAAGCCTTAAAATGGACAGATATTCCATCAACATCAATGCAAGGAATAATGACTTTTAAAGGACCGGGTAATTATACAGAAACACTTAATTTGCAGGGGGTCACAACATTAAATGAAATAGCTCAGAGAATAAATGTTGATGCAGATGGCGATGGAAATAATGATGGTGGATTAAAGCTTGTTAGAGCCTTTGTCAGGAATAATGAATTATATATAGTACCAACAGATAAGGCTTATGGCGATATGAAAAATATAATTATTGATGATCCTAATGGGATGTTACACGAAATGAATTCTAACTCTGTAGATTTATCAGTTCTTGATACATCTCAAAATTCTTTAAAAAATTCTTTTGGATTATATGCATATAAAACAAAAATGTTTGATTTATCAGGATATTTACCCACTGACAATGTAGCTATAAAAATAAATTATAAAGATTCAACACCACAATATACAAGTACTATTCAAAAATCTTCCTTAAACGGTGTCACGATAGGATCCAATAGCGAATTTCAAATAGTGCAAAATGGTGAGGAATTTGAAATATTACCAGGTGCAGATGGAAATACATTTAGCTGGGAAAATATTGATAGTATTGAGATAAACGTAGGAAGTAGTAGTATAAAAATAGAAAACTTTTATTATGATGAAGATTCTGCAGCAAATAAATTGGTGAATCAAGGATGGGCAACAAATACACAAAGTGCGAAATTAACGCTAAAATCAGATGAGGATTTAAAATGGAGAATGAATTTTCTTGATTTTGGATCATTTATTTCAATACAGGGAAAAAAGATAAATATAGATTTTCATAGAGATACACTTGAGAGTTTAACAAAAAAAATAAATGAAACAAACACAGGAGTATTAGCATTTTATACGCCAGGTGGAAGGTTTGTTCTGAAAGCTGATAAAACAATAAACTATGACTTAAAAAATGCAGAAATCAAAGGTTCTGAAAAATTATTTGAATTGTTAGGGTTATGGAAGCATGAAGATAGTACGCAACCATACTCTGAAAATTTTACGTTATTAAATCCAGATTATGATTCGAATACACTAGAAAATAAATTAAAGTATGCGTCTAAATTTATTTTGTCTGATACAATAGACGTAGCTAAAAATTTAAAGGTTAAAGATTATTTGTTAAATAATCCTGATATGTTAGCCATGGATTTAGGCAAACGAATAGATTCTGACAATGATGGTGATATTGATACTATAATTCCTTCGGGTGAATATTCTTCAACTCTTTGGGAAGAAGGATATTTACTAAAAAGTACGAAATTATTTTCTGATGGGAAGCACGATTTTGAAGATTATATTTCCGATATGATTACAGAAGTTGGATTATCTGGTGAAAAAGCAAAAAGAATGGAGATAAATAGTGATAGCTTAAGAACAGAATATCTCAACCAAAGAGAAAGTGTAAAAGGAGTTTCATTAGATGAAGAAATGGCCAATATGATTAAATATCAACAAGCATTTAATGCTGCAGCAAAGGTAATTAATGTTGTTGATAGCATGCTCGATAGGATAATTAATGGATTGATGAGGTGATTGTTATGAGAATTACGCAAAGCATGATTGCAAATAATGCAATAAACAATATTAGGAATTCAATGCTAAGAAGAGAAGAATTAAGTGTGCAAATAACAACGGGAAAAAGAATTAATAAACCTTCGGATGATCCGTTGAATGCTGGAAAATCCAGTTATCTAATGAGTAGAAATAGATTGTTAAATGAGTATGTTGATAATATAAAAAATACAAGATCTGTGTTGGTTTATTATGATACAGCATTACAGGAAATGCAGAATGTTAATCGTCGGATAAAAGAGTTAACTGTTCAAGCGGCTAACGATACCCAAACAGTTGAAGACAGAAATAATATTGCTATTGAGCTTAAACAGCTAAAAGAGCATCTATATAAATTAGCAAATACACAAATTGGGGGTAAATATATTTTTGGTGGAGCGAAGACAGATTTGCCACCAGTAAGAAAAGAAAATGAATCAGTTGTTATTAACACTCCACAAGAAGCAAATATAAGAGCGAAACTTCCTCTTGAACACATTGATATTGAATATGGTGTAACAGTATACGACATTTTTAAAACAGATTCAGGCGAAACTGTGTTTGGAATATTAGATAGACTTATAAGTTCTGTTGAAAGTGGAAATAATGAAAATATAGAAAGAGATTTGGGTTCTTTGGATAGCATTTTAAATAAAGTAAATGCTAATTTGGCTCGGGTTGGAAGTGTAGATAATATGTTAGAATCTATGGAAAAAAGATTTGAGAAAGTAATAGATAATAATACAGATGTTATTAATGAATTAGTAGGTACCGATTTAACAAAAGCATTAAGTGATTTATCACTTGAACAAACGACTTTACAAGCAGCATTGAAGACAACTGCACAAATATTACCACAATCCCTTGTGGATTTTATTAGATAGGGAGGAGATTTGGAGTGGCATTAAGATTATATAAAACAAGGATAGGAGAAATTGAAGTAGAAGATAAAGAAATTATTATTTTTGAAGATGGGATACCAGGATTTGAGCACTTAAAAAGGTTTGTTATACTTACACTTGAAGAAACATATCCAATAATGTGGCTTTTATCATTAGAAGATGAACTTGTTTCACTACCAATAATAGAGCCTAAATTAATAAGAGTAGATTATCAGATAAAGGTTCCAGAAGAGATTGTAAGTAAATTGGGGATAAATGATGATAATGATGCAGCAGTCTTTACAATATTGACTATACCTCATGAAAATCCTGAAAATGCTACGGTTAATTTAAAAGCACCTCTAATCATCTCAAAAAAAACTAATAAAGGCATTCAGTATATTTTGGATGATGAAAGTTTATCTATAAAACATAATATAAGAGATGAGATAATAATAAGCCAACAGGTTCTTGAAAGGCAAATAAAACAAGTTTCTAAGATTTCTCAAAATAAAAGTAAATATAACACAAAATTTGGTGAATTAGAAATAGCAGATAACGAAATAATAATATTTGAAAGCGGAATACCAGGATTTGAAAATCTTAAAAAATTTTATATCCATTTTTCAAAAGAAACATTTCCCATACAATGGTTATTATCTTTAGAAAATCCAGAAATAACATTTCCAGTAATAGATCCTGTATTAGTGAGGGTTGATTACACATTTGACTTATCAAAAGATATTGTTGAATATTTAGAAATTAAAAAACCGGAGGACGTAAAAATATTTACAATAATGACAATTCCTCATGGTGATCCTGATAATATCACAGTAAATTTAAAAGCACCAATAATTATTTCTAAAGTGAACAACAAAGGTGTTCAGTTAATTTTAGAAAATGAAAATTATCATTTGAAACATAATGTAAAAGAAGAAATTTCGAGAAGCGATGAAATTATAAAAAAACAGGCACCTGATAAAGAAAGGGGTGCATAATTATGTTAGTACTATCCAGAAAGAATGATGAGGGAATAACTATAATGATTGATGACAAAATATTAAAAATAAAAGTTCTAAATATAGAAGGTAATGCAATCAAATTGGGATTTGAGGGGCCAAGAGAATTTAAGATATATAGAGAAGAAGTGTACGAAAGTATAATGAAAGAAAACATTTCTGCAACTAAAGTAAAAGACGTATCTCAAGTAAAAAAATTATTTAACAAAAAATAGCCCTTAGGGCTATTTTTTATCTTAAATAATTAATTGAAAGGAGAAATATTATGCCAAACTTTAAAACACATGTAATCACAGGAATATTATTTTATCCTACATATTTTCTACTATATTCCTTTATTTTAGATATAGCAAATAAGGCCTTTTACCCGGATGAATCAATAATTTTAATATCTTTTTTTCTTTTTGTGCTTGGTTCGGATTTGCCAGATGTGGATCATAAATTTTCTTTAATAAATAAGATTTTTAGAATATTATTAGTCGGAATAGGAATATATATAGTTTTTAAAATTAGAAGATACTTTGATTTTTTTTCGTTTTTCCCATTTAGATTATATATAATAAAAACATTATATATAATAATTGGAATAATTTTAGGGAGTTTAATTGGAATATTATTTAATTATATAACCAAGCATAGAGGTAAATGGCATAGCCCAATTACAGGTATAATAATTGGAATAATAATGTATATTTTAAAAACCAATAGTTATTATATTATTGATTATAATGCTCTATTTTTATCTTTGTCATTGACAATAGGATTTTTTGTTCATCTGTTTTTAGATTTTCATTTTAAAGGTTGAAATATTTAATTATAAATATCTTCTAATTATAAATATCTTCGTCAATTTTCATTTGTTTTTTTCTTTCAAAATTTTCAACAGCAAGAGGTTTTTGAAGATATAATATTTTCAAATCTTTTGCCAAGATAGCTTTATCTTTGTTGTTTTCAATATAATTGATAAATGAGTCTATAGAAAAATTTGATGATAAAATTTCATTATTAAGATTCAATTTTTCTTTAAAATATAAGCTTTCATCACCAAGTAAAAAAGAATTTTTAATGATTTCTTTTAATGAATCAATAGACACCAGAGCAGGAGGGAAAACAGTTTTACCTTTATCGAAAATATGAACATAAGCAGCATCAACGCGAGCCCTTTTTAAAATGGCTATTTTTTTATTTTTATGAATTCCATTATAGCTATTAAACAAAACCTCTGTAGAAATTACAGGAACAACATGTTTATTTTTTTTAAAAAGCAATCCCTGTAAAGACGCAATGGATATTCTAATTCCAGTAAAAGATCCAGGTCCTACAGAACATCCGAAGAAATCGATATTGTCTAAATCTATAGAGTTTTCTTTTAATATTTCATCTATTAATGCTATAATATAACTCCCTGAATTTTTTTCAAAGTTTTCTTTGTAATAAACAGAATTATTCTTTTTTAAAACTATTAAAAGTCCTTTATTTGAAGCATCTATACCAAGAATATTCAAAATATCACCACCTGAAAAATCATTTGTTTAATTTTGTTGAGATTGTTTTTTTTTATGAGCCATTTTATATGCCATCATAGCTTGCTCAACTTCATCTAATTCTTCGAGAATACGTGCCATTAATATATAAGTTTTATAATCATTAGGATCCTTTATTATCATCTTTTCTGTTATTTTTAAGGCGATTTTGTATAATTTTAGTTTCATATAAAATTCTACACTTTTATGTGAAAGAATAAAATATGGTATAAGGAAAATAAATATTAAAAATAAAATTAAAATAATAGCATAATATATCACTAATCCATTATTTTTTTCATTTTTTTCTGTTTTGGTTGCAATATTTGATTTAGATGCAACAGTTGATGTATCCTTTTTATTAATTACAGAATTTAAAATTGTTTGTTTTAATTCTATAAGTTCAGTTTTTAATGGTTCTTGAGAATCTTCTATTAACTTATCGATATTATCAGGTGGTTTTTTAAATATTATTTTATTTGAACTTTCAATTCTAATTCTTATAGTTTTTAATATTCCGGTTAATAGGGTATACAATGTATTTTTTTCAATATTTAAATTTAATGTTTGCTCAGTTATATTTAAAATATTTTGGGTAAAATTTTCTAAACTATTTAATTCAACAATATATATATTTGAAGATAATTCGCCAATTTGAGCTTTTAAATCGAAATATTTTTTTAATAATGAATATGTTTGTAACTCTTCAGTATTAATAATTCCTTCTCTTCTTAAAAAGTCGAGTAATTTAAATGCCCCAAGATAATTGTTTTCATCAAGGAAATAAGTAGAATTATTTAAAATGTTGTTTATTTCTGCTATTTTAGATTTAGGAACAAAAGTGACAACAAATTTTTCCATGTCTTTATCCAAAAAAACAGGAGATTTAATAGATTTATCTACAAATATTTGTAAAAACCCCTGGTATGTAAAAGGAGATATATATTTATTTAAACCATCTAATTTATAAAAATATTTATATGAATTTAATTCAATAATACCTGTTTCCAAAGTTCTTTTTATACTTAATGGGATTTTTGGGAAAATCTTTAATATTAATTGGGTTTCCTCTTCATTTAAATTTCCATTATATAAACCAAGAGAATTACAAAATTTATTGAAATTTTCTTGTATTAAAGAGTTAAGGAAAGGAGCATTTTTATAATTTTCATAAAAGTATTTTTTAGCAGATAAAATTTCTCCTAAGATACCAATAGATGGATCATTTGGGTTTTCTGAAATATATTTTACAAATTGAACCCATGCTTGATTTAATGTATTTGGCATTTTTGAAAGATTTTTAATATCTTCAATAGATGTGGAAAAATTTAAAATATTTATTAATAAAAAAAGAAAAAGAAGATATTTCTTCATTGTTAGCTCCTCTCAAGTTCGGGTTTAATATAAATTTGCCAGAATACTTTTATTATCATAGCAGTAGGGACAGCAATCAAAGCACCAGTAAGACTAATAATAGAGCCGAGGACTAATAGAGAAAATATAGTTATTACAGGATTTATTCTACCATAATCTTTCATAATAGCAATAAAAATAATAAAAGCAGCTCCGTGAATTATCGACATAATAACTAAAAATAATAACATTGTTGTTAAACCACTTGAAACACCAACAATTATCATAGGAATAAATTCTAAAATGACACCTATGACAGGTATAAAATTAGTGACAGCAGCCCAAAAACTTAATAATAATTGATATTTTATTCCCAAAAATGACATAGCTAAAAAAGCTGAAATACCAACAAATGCAGAAGCAAGTAATGTTGCAACAACATAATGTTCAATTTGATTAAAAGCTTCGTTATAAAATTCATTTGCAGATTTTCTCAAAGATTTTGGATAAAGATATTGAAGTTTCTCTTTAAAATAATCGAAATAAAAACTAAAATATATAGTTCCAATAGTTAAAAAGAATAAAAAAGTAAATGCTTTTTGACCATAAGTTGGAATTAATTCGATAAAGTTAGAAAGTAAATCTATTAACTTAGGTTGTAAGGAATTCATGAAATTTTCTATATTATCAACAATATTTTCAGGTTGGTTTTGTAATAAAACCTTCCATTGTGCTTTTTGAAAAAAATCATTGAGAAAAACAATAAAATTACTTATTTCTTTAATTACTGTAGGAATAAGCAGAACAAGTAAAAGATAAAGAAAAAATAAAGATCCAATCAAAGATATTACAACGGCTATTTTCATGGGAATTTTTAAGCGATTTAATCCTTTGGCAATTAAATTTATAGCTAAGACAAACCCCATTGTGAATATTATTATTGCGAAAACATCTTTTGATATAAATGCTATACTGACAAACAGGAAAAAATATAAGGAAGTAAATAAAGCTCCTTTAAGGTTAGCACTTAATTTCATTTTAATCAGCTCCATTAAATTCAAAATATTTTCTTAACTCTTCAATATTATTAGTTACCCCTAAAGCCACTGTTAATTTAATACGAGCTTTTTGCCCAGAAACCTCATTTCCCAAAATAGCTCCTTTGTTTTTTAGATCAGCTCCACCACCATGGTAACCGTACACCCCAAGAACTCTACCTTTAAAACACCTTGAAACAACTATAACGGGCAATGATTTTTCTTTTACAAGCCATTCAATTTTATCAGCAACTTTTGGAGGTACATTACCTCTTCCAAAACCTTCAACAACAACACCTTTAAAACCCAAATCTGGTAAAACATTTAAGATAGATCCATCATCACCAGTATAAGTTTTTATTAATGCAACTTTATCTTCAACATCTTTTGCATCAATATGCATTCTTAAAAGTGATTCTCTATAAAATATTATAGCATCTTCATCTACTATTCCTAATGGTCCATATCCAGGAGAATCGAAAGTGGCAACGTTGCTTGTATAAGTTTTAGTAACTTCCCGTGCAGAATGTATTTCATCATTTAAACATACAAGAATGCCTTTATTAATAGCTTTTTTAGAAGAAGCAACTCTTACTGATGAAATTAAATTTGCAGGGCCATCGGTACTTGGCTCATTCCAATTTCTCATAGCAGCAGTTAAAACAATAGGTTTTTTTTCATTTAAAACAAGATCTAAAAAATAGGCAGTTTCTTCAAGAGTGTCGGTTCCATGGGTTATAACAGCACCATCTATATCATTTCTTGATAAAATCTTTTTTATAAATCTTGAAAGTTTAAACATAACTTTAGGGGTCATATGTGGACTTGGAATATTTGTAAATTCAATCAATTCAGTTTCAGCAATATTTCTTAATTCTGGTATTTCATTTAAATGTTTATTTTTTTCTTCAGAGGGGACAACGCCTAATAATGGATCGTGTATCATAGCTATAGTTCCACCAGTTGTAATTATTGCAATTTTTCCCATGATTTACCCCTTTCTTTATGTATATAAATTAATATTTATTAAATTTAATTTTAGAGAAGACGAAGTTTTGCAACATAAAAAGGAATTAAAGAATTATCAGGATAAAAATAATAACCAAATCCATCATAGTAATATTTTATCCCATATTTTTCCAGATCAATTTTTTCAAATTGTATATTGGTATATTTTGAAGAGATATATTTCATATTTTCAGTATTTTCTTCTCTGGAAATTGTACAAGTTGAATAAACAATCTCACCATTTAATTTTATTAAATTATTAATTGCGTTTTCTAGTAGTTGTTTTTGAATATCCGCATAATTAGAAAAATCCTTTTTTGAAACCCTATGCATAACCTCCGGATGAATAGAAATTGTTCCCAATGAAGAACATGGTGCATCAATTAGTATTTTATCATATTTTCCCTCATTGTAGTCAACTCCGGAAAATAACTTTGTTTTGATTATATCAATTCCCATTCGCTTTGCATTTTTTTCAATTAATTCTAATCTATCAATATCAATGTCAAGAGCAATGATTTTCCCTTTATTTTCCATTATTTGAGCGATTTCTGTTGTTTTTCCACCTGGTGCTGCACACATATCTAAAACATCTTCGCCGGGAATAGGATCCAAAATTAAAGGAATAATTTGTGAACTTTCATGTTGAATATAAAAATATCCATTTTTATATAATTCAGTAATTTCAATAGGAGATTTTGGGTTTTCTACAATAATTCCAAAAGGGGAATGTTGTGTTTTTATAGTATTATAATCATTTAAATTTTTAATAAGATCGTCTATAGAAGTTTTTAATGAATTTATTCTTAAAGTTAAAGGGTTTACAGAATAACTTTTTTCCATAAATGATAAAGTATAATTTTTTGGAAAATGATCATTTAAATAATCATAGAGCCATTTTGGAGTAGAAAATTTTACCCATACAGGTTCTTCAAAATCATTCATTTTACTCAATAAAGTTTTAAGTGTAGCATTAATAAACCCTCTAACCTTTCTGTTTTTCGCTATTTTAACAGTTTCATTTACAGCAACATAAGGTTTAAAATCACTAAGAAGCTGATAAGCACCTAATCGCAACATCCATTTTGAAGCGGGAGTAATGCTTTTATAATTTTTAATGAGTTTCTTTAAATACCAGTCAATTTTAACTAAATTTCTAATTGTACCCCAGACAAGATTTTTCAATAAAGCCATGTCTTCGTTTGAATAAATTTCATTAAAATATTCAAAAGATTTTTGAGGGATATAATGTTTTTTCTCAAATTCTCTTAAAAGTAAATAAGCATCTCTTCTAATCATTTTTTCACCTCTTTTCTCATAATTATACCAGAGGTATATTACAAAAATAAAATGAGGTTTTTCAAAAAAACCTCATTAAAATTATCTTATTAATTCTTTTAATTCATCTATAGTATACACCTTTGGAGGTTCTATTCCATTAAAGTGAGCTGCATATTCAACAGTATAAGCTCCAGTATTTATGAAATAGACGATATCATTGTAATCAATGTTAGCGGGAAGCAGAATATCCTCATATATAGTATCAACACTATCACATGTGGGCCCCGCTATAGTGAAAACATCAGTTTTATCATAATTTTTTCCTTCAATCTGAATTTCGTATTGAAAATTTTCTATAGTTTCCATTAAACCATGAAAAACTCCAACATCAAGATAAATCCATTTTTTGGATCCTTTTCGGCTTTTTAAAATAACCTTTGATACTAGAATTCCAGCATCACCTACCATTGAACGTCCAGGTTCAGTAATAACCATCAAATTTTTATGTTTCCATAAATATTCTTGAATAGAATCATCTACAATTTCTCCAATTTCCTCTACAGTGGGTATAGGTTTAGTATGTTGAACAGGGATTCCACCACCAAGATTTAACATTTTTAATTCTATACCATTTTTTAATAGTTTATTAAAAACTACGCTGGATTCCAATATAGCTTCTTGCCATTTATATTTATTATATGATTGAGAGCCAACATGAAAACTTACACCAAAAGGTTTTAAACCATGCCTATTAGCCCAGTTTAAAATTGAAATAACATGATCAATATCTGTTCCGAATTTTCCAGACAATGGCCAATCACTATCTGAAGAACTGGTGGCAATTCTTGCATATACCTTTGAACCAGGGGCATTTCTAGCAACTTTTTCAACTTCCATTTCACTATCTACAGAAAAATATTCTATGCCAACTTCCCAGGCATATGCAATATCTTTTTCTTTCTTTATAGGATTACCAAAACTCATTTTTTTCGGGCTCACACCTAAAGATAATAATTTATTTATTTCTCCAACAGAAGCAACATCAAAAGAAGATCCTAAATCTCTTAAAACTTTTAAGATTTCAATATGGGAATTTGCTTTAACAGCATAAAAAATTTCAACGTTTTTCATCGATTCTTTTAATCTTAAATAATTTTTTTTAACCTGTTCGATATCTAATACTAAAAAAGGAGTTTCTATTTTTTTTGCAGCTTCTCTTATTAAATCATTAACTTCCATAATTTTCCCTCCAATTAATGATGTGTGATGAGAGAATATTAAAATATTAATGTTACTAATACAGTCATTAATGTTTAACAAAAAGAACTTTTTGTATTAAAATTAGGGATTTTTATCAATATCAAATTTTTCTATAAGTTTTTTTGTAAGTTCATATTCTGAGTTTGATAATTCTCCAATAAAAATTTCTTCATTAAAAATCTGTGAAAAACCAAATTTAAAAGCTTCAGCCATTTCTTCGAAAGAAATTTTTTTATTTAGTATAGATTTTATGTCAATGACTTTGTTTTTTAAATGGTTATAAAGCTTAATTTTTTTGTCTTCAATTAATTTAAACGAATTTACATAGTTTTCCAAAGGAAACTCATTTGGTATAGCGCCATGTTGTAAAATATAATAATCATTCCTATATTGCGCACTACCAATAAATTTTTTCTTTTCAATGGTAATTTCATAAATGGATGGTGAATCATAGCATGCAGGAGTATTTAAATGTTTGCTTTTATTTTTTTCAATATCGCAATAAATATTTAGAAATTCCATACTTTTTATTAAAGCTTCGGCTATAACCTTATAACTTCCAATAACATTTTTTGGAAGAAGATGATGATTAGTTGAGGCAGAAAATAAATATGTAATTTCGTTATTATGTAAAACGGCTCTTCCTCCGGTTGGCCTTCTAACAATATCGATATTATTATTTTTCAAAAAGTCAAAATCAATGTCTTCTAATTTTTGAAATCTCCCTAATGAAAGTGTTGGTAAAGTCCAACCGTATAATCTAATTGTTGTAGGTTGTACACCTTTTCCAACATGTTTAGCAATTGATAAATCACAAGCCATATTCCATGAACCCATATGATATGCATCTATTATAAGGCGTATCATTATATTCCTCCCAATGGTTTTTTTAAAGCCATACCAATTTTTCTTGGAAAACTAGAGGGTGTTTCACCTATCTTTTTTAATATTATAAAGTATCGTTCTTTTTCAAACACATTATAATGAAATTCTTCAATAATTTCAAAATATATTTTTTTAATAGCTTTTTCTAAGTACTTTTTTTCATCAGATATATATGTGGGACCTTTGTATAAGAATAGAAAACCACCAATTTTTAATAAAGGCGCTGCATATTCTAATAAAATATCACTTCTTGAAACAGCCTTAGCAGTTGCGTAATCATATGTTGAAATATTTTGTTTAGAAAAAATTTCAACTCGTTCATTAACAGTGTTAATATTTTTCAACTTTAATTCATTCGAAAAAAAATTAACAGCTTTAATCTTTTTTTCAATACTGTCTAACAATGTAAAATTTATAAAAGGAAATATTATAGATAATGGAATACCTGGAATACCACCACCTGTACCAATATCTAAAAAATTTGTATCATTTTTTAGATTAGTATACTTTAAAAAAGGATATATACTGTCTAAAACAAGATATTTTGCAGCTAACTCAAATTCTTTTATTGCTGTTAGGTTAACAGGGTAATTTATTATTAATTCAATAAAGTTATTCAGCTTATTATATGAACTTTCGTTCAAAGAAATTTCATAATTTTCAAGAAGTTTCAATAAAAAATTCATTGACAAGTACCTCCTAATATGGTATAATACTCCACGGAGACGTAGCCTAATTGGCTAAGGCGTCGGTCTTGAAAACCGATGGGGTTGACGCCCCGTGTGGGTTCGAGTCCCACCGTCTCCGCCAATATTTAAACCGCCCGAATTAAGGGCGGTTTTTGGTTTATTTTACAGATCCAAACCTATTATATGGCCAAATTCTTAAAAAAGGTCTTCCAATAATATTTTTTTCTGGAACTATTCCGAAATATCTACTATCAAAACTTTCTGTAGTATTGTCACCCATAAAAAAGTAAAACCCTTCTGGTAATACTACTTTCACTCTGTTATTTTCTTCAATAAAAATACTATTCAGATCCAGTTTTGCCAAATATTTTTCATAATATTTTGTATAATCTAAAGTTTTATTATAATATCTAAAAGCTCCTAGATCAAACATAGGTTTTCTAAGTTTATTATAAATTCTATAAATATCGCTACTGTACTTTTCTGGATAAGCCATAAATGTGTAATAATCTTTTGAAGCAAAAATACCATCAATATAATAATATTTATCTTCAAAACCCTCTGGTATTTTACCATTGACATATAACTGAGATACAGATTCTTTAACGCTTGTAGGCAATTTATCAATATCACCATAATAATCGATAATCTTTTGAAGCCAATAAGGGGTTTTAAAATCTTTATCTTTTTTAATTCTTTCCCATATTTTAGAATCTGGTATTAGTTCAATTGTATCACCAGGTGTTCCTACTAACCTTTTCACGTACTTTACATGACCATCAAACTCTTTTGGTGCAAACAAATCCATAAATTTATCAAAAGCACCAAGTTGCTTCTGTGCGGTTTTATCTATGAATGGAGTCCAAAATACGATTATATCCCCAACTTTTGGTTTTGTATAATCATACGTGATTTTTTCAATGAATAAACGATCCAACACCTGTATGGTAGGCACCATAGAAGGTGTTGGAACCATCATTGTTTCAAAAACAAAGAGTCTTATAATTGTTCCGAAAATTATGGCATAAACAAGAGCATTAATCCATTCATAAGTCTCTTTTTTTATTTTTGACTTTAAATTATTATTAGGCAATATCAGTCCCTTCTCTCCTTAATCTTGATCTTACCTTTTACATTTCTTAAATAGTAGAGTTTAGCTCTTCTTACTTTACCTTTTCTTATAATTTGAATTTTTTCAATAGATGGTGAATGGACAGGGAAAATTCTTTCAACGCCAATGCCATTAGCGCCTATTCTTCTAACTGTAAAAGTTTTACCTAAGCCACCACCTCTTATTTTTATAACAATACCTTCATAAGCCTGTACTCTTTCTCTACCACCTTCAACAACCTTTACATAAACTCTTACTGTATCACCAGGTCTGAATGCTGGAATGTCTTCTCTCATATATTCTTTTTCAATGGCTCTGATATATTGATCCATGTTAAACCCTCCTTGAGAATATTTTTATTATATATTATAATTCACCAAACAATCTATCTAACGCTATTGCAACAGCAGCCCTAACAGATAAGTGGTTAAATTCTGCGTTTCCTCTGATAGGTTCTAATTCATAATCACAAATTAATCTTGTTTCCTCAGGCATTCCCCAGCCTGTACCAAATAAAATTAAATGTGGTTCATCATTTTCAACAATAATTTTACTAATTTCCGAAAAACTCTTCGTTCTTTCCCTGATTTTAGCAGATGTGAAAATTAATTTTGGTTTTTTACCTTCCATTTTTTCAATATCTTCAATAACATCTTCAAGGTATGGCTTTAACCTGGTAATGGATAAAGCATCATATCTGTTTGGATTATATTCCTTACCAAAACCCTCTGTCCAATATTTCAACACATTCTTTACAATTTGTTGTTGAGCAGGAAGATTTGAGACTATATAAAAATTTTTAATATTATATGTTCTTGAAGATCTGGAAATATCATGAATATCCAAATTCGTTATTGCGGTTGATATAATTTGTCCCTCTCTACCTAATATTGGGTAATGTATTAAAGCAACATAAACATTATTTCTCATTTAGAATCAGCTCCCTGATTATATTGGCAATAACTTGTTTTTCAAATTCATCAAAATCATGTTTAACGAATAAATCTGGACGTTTTAATATAGTTTTTATAATACTTTCTTTTTTTCTAAATTCTTCAATTTTTTTATGATTTCCACTTAATAAAACTTCTGGGACCTTCATTCCACGATATTCACGAGGTTTTGTATAATGAGGATGATCTAGTAACTGATTATAAAATGAATCGTTTTTTACGCTATCAATATCTCCAACTACCCCTGGGACAAATCTGCAGATCGCATCGATCATCAACATCGCTGGTAACTCTCCACCAGTTACTACAAAATCACCAATAGATAATTCTTCATCAACAATATTCATAACTCTTTCATCTATTCCCTCATATCTTCCGCAAAAGAAAACAATATTTTCTTTTTTTGATAATCTTTCGGCATCATGAGTATTGAATTGCTTTCCCTGAGGAGAAGTTAATATTACATAGGGCTTTTTGCCTTTTGATTCCACATAATAATCATAAAATTCAAAAAAGGGTTCTGGTTTCATTACCATTCCAGGGCCACCGCCATATGCATATAAATCTGTGACTTTGTGTTTGTCTTTTGTATAATCCCTTAAATTATGTGCAGTAAAAGATATTATGTTGTTTTTAATAGCTCTTGATAAAACCCCAAAATTTGTAATAGAATCAAACATTTGAGGGAATATAGTAACGACGTCAATCTCTATCTTCGGATTCATCATCATACCATTCCAATCGTTTAACTATAATATCCTCTTCATTTTTATTGAACTTGATAATATTTTCTTTGATAAGAGGATAAAGAGATTCTGTTTTATTAAATTTATCTATTTTTTTTTCTATAATTAACACATCGTTTGCGCCTGTTTCCAAAATATCAATAATTTTACCAACATAAGTTCCATCATCATAATATACATTTTTTTCCAATAATTGAAAATAATAAAATTCTGAACCATCAAGTTCTGGAAGCATTTCTTGTGGAACATACACAACAAAATTCTTATAACGCTGTGCCGCAGAAATGGTTTCAACGCCAACAATTTTAATAATATAAACCTTATTTGCTTTTTTTATAGAATTAATTTTTGCATATAAAAATCTCTTAGTTTTTGAATTATAAAGCAAAACGTCTTTTAAATTATTAAAAATCCTTTTTTCATTTGTAAAAGGAAAAAGCTTAAGTTCTCCGTCTAATCCGTGAGTATTTGATATTTTTCCTATGGCAACTCTGTCTTTCAAGAGGTCATCTAACCTCTTCATTATATCACCTAATAACCTTTAAAAGGAATTTTGTATTTTCATCTTTTTTAGCTGCAGTAAGTAACGTATTTATTGATTTAATAGTCCTTCCATCTTTTCCAATAATTTGCCCAACATCTTGTGGGTCAACATGGATTTCAAAAACAACCTCAGCATCATTTTTATATTCTACTATATTTACTAATTCAGGATTTTTTACAATACCTTTAATTATATTTTCTAATAACTCTTTCATTTATTATATGCCTCCTGGCATTAAGCTTTTTTCTCAAATTTTATTTCGTGAACTCTTTTCATAACACCAGCTTTAGATAAAATGTCTCTTGCTGTGTCTGTTGGTTGAGCTCCTTTTAAAATCCATTCAACAGCTTTTTCAACATTAACCTTGAATGTATCATTTTCTCTTAGAGGATCATAGAAACCTAATGATTCTATGTATTTTCCACTTCTTTTTTCTCTTGAATCTACTACAACTATTCTGTAAAACGGTCTATGCCTTCTTCCCATTCTGTTTAGTCTTATTTTTACCATACTAATAAAACACCTCCTAAATTTTTTAGTTTTATCTTAATTTTTATTAAAATCCAAATGGTATTTTTCCGAATAATGACTTTTTGTTTTTCATTTTCTTAACCTGTTTCATCATTTTTTTCATTTGTTCATATGATTTAATTAATTTATTTATATCCTGTAAAGTAGTGCCACTACCTTTAGCAATTCTTTGTTTTCTTGAATAATTCAAAATACGAGGTTTTTTTCTTTCAGCTTTTGTCATAGAATTAATTATAGCTTCTATTTTTTTCAATTCTGCTTCACTTTTGTTTACATCTATTCCTTCAGTTGGAACGCCAGGTATCATTTCTAAAATTTTAGATAATGGTCCAAGTTTTCTTATTTGTTTAATTTGCTCTAAAAAATCATTAAAATCAAATTTACCTTCAAGAAATTTATTAGCAGATTCTTCAGCTTTTTCTTTATCTATCTCACTTTCAACCTTTTCAATTAAAGATAAAACATCGCCCATTCCTAAAATTCTACTAGCATATCTTTCAGGGTAAAATAGTTCAAGATCATCAACTTTCTCACCAACACCAACAAATTTTATGGGTTTTTGGGTAACTTGTCTTATGGATATAATCACACCACCACGGGCATCACCATCAAGTTTTGATATAATAAATCCATCTAATTCCAGTCTGTTATTAAATTCCTTTGCAGAATTCACGGCATCTTGACCAATCATTGCATCGACAACCATAAGTATTTCATCAGGTTGGGTTATTTTTTTGATTTCTTCCAATTCTTGCATCATATTTTCATCAATATGCAATCTTCCAGCAGTATCGAGAATAACTATGTCATGAACTAATTTCTCTGCATGGTCCATAGCTTCTTTAACAATATTAATTGCATTTTTTCTGTCACCAGTAAAAACAGGAACTTCAATTTGTTTCCCTAATTGCACAAGTTGATCAATAGCTGCTGGCCTATATGTATCAGCTGCTACAAGCAAAGGGGCTTTACCTTGTTTCTTGAAGTATTTAGCTAATTTTGCTGCATGAGTAGTTTTACCGCTTCCTTGCAAACCAACCAACATAATATAAGCAGGTCTTCTTGAGATATTTAATTTTGGTTTTTCATTTCCACCCATTAATTCAATTAGTTCGTCCCTAACTATTCTAATAAACTCTTGATCAGGTGTTAAACTTTCTAAAACTTCTTTTCCAAGAGCTTTTTCTTTAACTTTTTCAACAAATTCTTTAACAACCTTATAATTTACATCCGCTTCTAATAAAGACATTTTAACCGTTTTGACGGCATCTTTTATATTCTTTTCAGATAATTTTCCTTGCCCTTTTAAAGACTTAAATGCTTTGGATAACTTTTTTTGTATACTATCAAACACAATTACACCTCCGGTGAGGATAAACATTTACATAAATATAAAAAAATACAAATAAAACCCTTTCAGATTATAGCAAACAACATTTGGCTACAATCTGAACATACCTCTTGTTTTAATCAAGGTTTAATGAATTAACATAAAAATACAAGTCTAGTATACTATAAAAATTCTTTTTTTTCATGAATTATATTAAACAAAATGTGAGAAGGTGGAAAATTTAAAGTTACAATTTGATTACTGTAATAGAAAGAAAAATTTAATTCATTCTCAAAGAAGAATTTACAATAAGAAGGTGTATAATAAAATTGAGGTGATAATATGTTTTTTTTATTGTTGTTTTCTGTCTTTTTAGTATCAATTATTGTATCATGGATAATAGCAAAAATTTTTGATAAACCTATTGAGAAAATACTGGAAAAGATAATTAATGATCCAATAAGTTATGCATGGAAAAAATATTTAATTTTTGCAATTTATATTACAGGAATATCATCAGGTGTAAGAATATGGGATATAGAAAAGTATTTGGGATATTCGAATTTTAATCCAAAAGGGGAAATGATAGAAAGAACCATCTCTCTAACACCAGAAAGATGGATTCTTGAAATTTTAAGAGCAATTATTGAAGCATTACAGGGAATTTCAGTAATGTTATTGGTCTTTTTTATTTTTGCGTTAATTGCTTTCGTAATAATGAAAGTTATTGAAAATAAACATTCAGAAAAAAAGAATATATAATAAATGGGTTATAAATCCTGCAATGATGCCTGCAATTGTATGAGAAAGAATAGCTTTACTTGCTAATTTTCTTGCTTTTAAAGAATCCATCATTGCAATATGTGTAGATAAATATCCACTCCATGTCATTCCAATAGCAGTTAAAACAGCTATATCATTTGGATGTATGGAATTTGTTTCTATAAATTTGGGAATTAAAGCTAATGCTGCTCCAGTTGATCCTAAAGAAGTTAATGGAAATGCGATTAATTTTGGAGATTTAAAACCAAATAGAAAATTTAATATAAAGTCTAATTTTGATCCTATCCATTGCAAAACTGGGACACCTTCATAAGGTAGACCTTGATAACCAATTAAAGGATCTTTTGGACCGTTTGTAAACATCATAACTATAGTGCTTATAATTAATACACCTGGTATTATTGAAAGACCTAAATCAACACCAATTTTTCCACCTTCTAATAAACCATCAATTAATCTTGATAGAATACTGCCTTTTGTAGCATTCCAATATTCTATATCTACAGGATGATCAACATGTTTTATATCTTTGTAATATTTTTTTGTGTAATATGAAAAGATTCTGACACTGATAATACTACCAATAATAGCTCCGAAATTTCCGAGTAAAACAGGGAAGAATAGGTTTTCTCTCATAGCTGAAGATTGTGCAATCATAAATGTTGTAACAATTAATCCCATACCAAACGATGTTCCCAAATTACAGAGCAGAGGAATTTGCCATTTTTCAAAATATTTTGTAAATTGTTTATCCTGAGCTAAAGATAAAATAGCTGGATTATCTGATAAATATGTGGTCAATATACCTAGGGCAGAGGCACCAGGAAGATTATATAAAGGTTTCATTAGTTTGGAAAGAATTTTATTCAATAAAAAAACAACACCAAATTCTGATAATACATTTCCAAAAGCACTTGTTAAAACAGCAACAGCCATAATAAAAAATACAGTGTTTAATAATAAATCATGTGCTGTAGACATTAATGTTTTAAAAAAGTTGCTAACCCCCATATAATTCATTACAGGCAAAAATATTAGTGATGAAAGAATCAAAAAAAGAAGAGGTTCTATGATCTTATTTTTTTTAACAATTTCTTTTTCTTCCATGATATACCTCCATAATATTGAAATATCAAACAAAATATATTATAATAGATATGAAAAAAATTTCAAACATTAAATTAAGTGATTGTTGGTATTTGGAGCTAAATAATTATATTTTTGGACAACTATGACTTTAATTTTAATTAAAGCTTCAAAATTAAATAACTTACTTTTGTTAAAATAGAATTACAAACGGAGGCGTGTTCCGAATTGGCTAAGGAGCCGGTCTCGAAAACCGGTGAGAGGAAACTCTCGTGTGGGTTCGAGCCCCACCGCCTCCGCCATTTTTATATATTTCTGGTGGGAGGGTTTAAGGTGAAAAATTTAAAGGATGTATATGAGTTTTTAAAAAAAAATGTAGATAAGGGAAAAACAAACTATTCTATTCCTAAAAGATGGATGCCAGACGATTATGAAGGAACAGTAAGATTAAAAGGTCGAACATTTGTAGTAAACCCGTATGAATATTTCACAAAAATTATAGAAAAAATTTTAAAAAATTCTGATGAATCCAAAGATTATTCAAAACCGTTATCTTTCTCAACTAATGAAAAAACAACAGATTGGTTAAAAAGATCAATAATTTATAGTGCTCATGTAAGAATGACTGCAGCGTATAAACATGATGTAAATGCAGTGTATTTCAAACCTGATGATGACCTTGGATATAGAGAAAGTGGTACATTTTTAAAAATGATAGCCTTATTACCATATTTAAAACAATATAATGTAAATGCAATATATTTACTCCCTATAACCCAATCAAGCGATAAATTTAAAAAAGGTGAAGTAGGGTCCCCTTATGCAGTTAAAAGCTTTCATCATGTTGAAAAAGATTATCATGATCCCCTATTAGATGGATTTAATTCAGATCAGGAATTTTCAGCTTTTGTTGAAGCTGCTCATATGATGGGAATAAGAGTAATTTTAGACTTTATACCAAGGACAGCAGCTAGAGATAACAATTTGATTTTAGAGCATCCAGATTGGTTTTATTGGATTGATATAAATGAATTATCTTCTTATAAACCTCCAAAGATTGAAAATTTAGATTTTGAACAACCCTCAACGGAAAATTTACCAATATTGTACTCTAATCCAGAAGTGAAAAAACATTTAAAAAAATTCAGATGGTCTCCTAATATAACAAATCCTCAAAAATGGGAAAATTTTGTAAAAAAGAATAAAAATAATCCAGATTTTCTCGAAGAAATAGTAAAAGAATTTAAAGTTATAACTGTTCCAGGATTTTCAGATTGGATAAATGATCCGCAACCAACATGGGATGATGTAACGTTTTTAAGATTATTCTTAAGTCATCCTATGGAATCAGAAAAATACTTAGAAAATCCTGAAAAACAACCGCCGTATGTTTTATATGATGTTGTAAAATCTAGTAATTTTCCCGGAAAAGAGAAAAATGAAAAATTGTGGGAGATGATTGCAAATATTATGCCTTATTTCCAAAAAAATTATGGTATTGATGGTGCAAGATTAGATATGGGACATGCATTACCAAAAGAGTTAGAACATAGAATAATCTCAAATGCAAAGAATTATGATCCTTCATTTGCGATTATTGCTGAAGAGTTAGCTATGGATAATCATAAAAAGGTTAAATTGAGTGGTTATGATGCTATTTTAGGAAACACATGGTGGGCAGAACCAAGACATAAGGAAAGTTGGTTTATTAAGACAGTTAGAGATATTATGCCAAAATTAGAAGTTCCGTCTTTTGCAACATCTGAAACACCAGATTCTCCAAGAGCAGTAACGCGAGATGGTGAAGAATTATTTGCGAAATTATCCGCAGTTGTAAACACGTTTATGCCAAATGGAATAACGGTTATTAATTCAGGAAGTGAAATTTTTGAAAAACAACCTATGAATTTAGGGCTCGATTTTGAAAAACCAGAAGAGGAGAGATATAAGTATTTAAAACCTACAGATCAATTCTATGGTAAATTAGCATTTTTTGATTATTATGCTCTTCATTGGGATGTAGATAAACATATGGTGAGATTATTAGTTGCGCTTGGTAAAATAAAAAATACTTATAGCGATTTAATAAGTAATATTAGCAATTTCAGATATACTGAACATATGGATAAAGTGTTTTCTATGTTTTATTGGGATGGAAATAAGGGGTTACTAATTCCAGTAAATTTAAACTTTGATAAGGCTGTAAATTTTGGTTTTGATCTTGGATATCATACGTGGAGAGGTCATCATAAAATCGAATTATTATTGGAAAATTATAGAAGATGTGATTTTAAATGGGATGATGGAGCATGGCTTAATGTGAATTTAAATCCTGGTGAAACGAAAATATATCTTGTAGAATAACAAATGCCCTTTTAAAAGGGCGTTTGTTTTATTAAATTATAAATAAAGAATTAATAGCAGAAATTTATATATGGTAGTATAATATAAACTGTGTAAAAGAAAGGTATGGGATTTTCAATCTATTCTTTCACTATTATTTCCACATCTTTTTTATCAAAAGCAATAGCAACCTTTATTACTTTTCCTATTCCGTAACTCTTTATTTCTTTTTCATATTTCTTTTCTTCTATTTGTTTCATTCCAAGTTCTGCACTCTTTTTTAATTCCCCGTCTTTTTTATAATATTTTTTAAATTCAAATATTATTCCAGGTTTTGTTTTTTCTTTGGGGATTAATATTAAATCTGCTCTTCCATATCCCGCTTCTCTGTTGCTTTTTATTATATATTCTTCTTTTAATGCCATGCTCATTCCAAGGGTTAGTCCATGATAAAATCTTTCTGGTTCTTTTTCTGTTATATCAAAATAACTCAGTGTATTTTCAACAGCATCTTTAAATTCTTCTTTAAATTCTTCATAGTTTTTTTCTATCAGGTTTATTAGTAAGTTTTTATATCTTATCCCACTTTCTTTTAATATATTCACTACTGTCATTTCATAGAAATCTTGTGCTTCTTTGTTTGGTATTTTTAGTCTATATAATGCGCTGTTCCCTTCCCCTTTTTTGTCTTTCCATGTTAAATATCCCGTGAATAAGAACAATGTCCATACGCTTTCTTCAAGATTATCGTTTAAATCTCCATATACTAAGTTTTCGTTTATTGCGCTTTCTATTGTTCCACCTTTTATTAATTCATATATCTTCGTTTTTATTTCTGCCGTTCCTTTTCTTATTAATTCTTTTATTAATGTATTTCCACTGCTGTTTATCCAGTAGTTTTTTATTTTTTTCTCATCTACAAAATTTATTATTGAGTATGGATTATATACTTCTTTACCTCCAAAATTAAAGCCATTATACCATTCTATTATTTTTTCTTCTTCATATTCTATTCCATAGTATTTTAATATTTCTTCTAATTCTTCTTTTGTTACTCCAAATTTGTCATTATATAATTCATTGAGAACTGTAGAGACTTTTAAATTATTTACTCCTGTGAATATGCTTTCTTTTGCTACTCTTGTTATTCCTGTTAATACCGCTTTTTCTAAATATTCGTTGTCTTTTAATACATTGCCTAATACGTTTCCAATAAACGTTATGAAATTTTCATAGTACCCTTTTAAATATGATTGTTGTATTGGTGTGTCGTATTCGTCTATTAATAATATTGTTTTTTTGCCGTGATGTTTGTAGAGATATCTGGATAGATCCAATAGGCTGTTTTCATATAATGTGTTATTTCCTTTTCTTCCGAATATTAATTTTAAGTCTTCTTTTTCCCATTCATTTAGTTTTTCACTTTCTATTAAATATACGTATTCTCTGTATAAATCACTTATTTTTTTTCTTAATGTACTTATCATCTCTGTATAATTTTTTTCTTTTAAATCCTTAAATGTTATATATATCACTGGATATTTATTTAAATGTTTTTCTATTATCTCTTTTTCTTCATATATTTTTAAGTTTTCAAATAGATGTTTGTTGTCCTGATCGTTTTTGAAAAAGTATTTTAACATGCTCATGTTTAATGTTTTTCCAAACCTTCTTGGTCTGGTTATTAGAATTACTCTGCCCCCTGTTATTATTTCTTTTATTAACATGCTTTTATCTATATAGTATGCATTATCTTCTATTACTGTTTTGAAATCACTGTCTCCTATTGGTAGTCTTTTTAATTGCATCGTTTCTTCCTCCCTATGATATTGTTTTTTCCTTTATAATTTATTATATCATAATATATGGTCCAAAAAGTAAAGTAATCAAAACCTCGAAATTCACCTTTACACTTCCTCAAAAGAAATTGTTATAAAATTAACAAAATTCCTTTTACAAAAATTTCTGTACATTTATTAAAATCTCTTTATCTTTAAAAATTTTTCTTGCTGCATATTATATAATATACACAATCAACAAAAAACAAATTTCAATCTACTAACAATTACAATATGAGAAATATAGTCAGAAAAATTGATAGAATATAAAAAATCCCCGAAAGAATCGGGGATTTTTCGTGGTGGCCAGGGACAGAATCGAACTGTCGACACCTGGATTTTCAGTCCAGTGCTCTACCGACTGAGCTACCTGGCCGCTAATAAAATGGTGGGTGCTGCAGGGATCGAACCTACGACCTTCTGCTTGTAAGGCAGACGCTCTCCCAGCTGAGCTAAGCACCCACTCGTTTTTCATTCTGGCGCCCCCAACGGGATTTGAACCCGTGCCTTTGGCGTGAAAGGCCAATGTCCTAGGCCGCTAGACGATGGGGGCATCTTCGCAACCGAGTTATATAATATCAAAAATTTTAAAAAAAGTCAAGAAAACAAAAAGTTAAAAACTTTAAGAAATGATTTCTAATTTCGGAATATTGAGCAATATTGAAAAAAGCTTTTGGAATGCGCGTTTTCTATGGCTTATTCTATTTTTAATATCCTGACCAAGCTGCCCAAAGGTTAAAGTTTCACCTTCTGGAATAAAAATCGGATCATATCCAAACCCTGATTTACCAAGAATTGAGTAAGAAATTTTACCTTTGATTTCACCTTCAACAGAGAAAAGAATATTGTTTTTTGGATTATAATATGTTGCAGCACAAACAAATCTTGCAAGACGTTTTTCAAATGGAACATTTTCCATTTTTTTTAATATATGCTTCATTTTTTCTTTATAAGATTTATTTTCCATAAATCTTGCAGAATAAATTCCAGGGAATCCATTCAATATTTCTATTTCTAAGCCAGAATCATCAGCTATAACAGGTGCTCTTAAAATTTTTGCAGTTTCAATAGCTTTTTTTATAGAATTTTCGAGAAACGTTTTTCCATCTTCATTAACATCAAAGCTTTTTAAGATTTCAAACATTCCTTTAATTTCAAAATTTTTAGGTTTAATTTCGTTGATTTCTTTTAGTTTATGTTTATTGTTTGTAGCAAAATAGATAATCATATTTCCATACCAACCTCTTTTAATTTTTTTGCAGCTTCTGAAGGGTTTTTTTGGTGAAAAATCCCGGCTCCAACAACAAATTCCCTTGCTCCTGCTTGATATAAATTTTTAATATTTTTTAATCCTACGCCACCATCTACCTCTATTTTTACATTTAAATTTTTATTATCGATAATATTTTTCAATTTTTTGATTTTATTTAATGTTTCTGGAATAAATTTTTGCCCTGTGAATCCTGGATTAACGCTCATTATTAATACTCTATCAACAAATGGAAGAATTTCTTCTAATAAAAAAACAGGGGTATGTGGATTCAAAGAAATTCCAGCATCACATCCTAGCTCTTTTATTTTTATAATCGTTCTATGCAGGTGTGTAACTGCTTCATAATGTATGGTTATACCATTAATTCCCATTTTTGCATAATCTTCAATATATCTATCAGGATCAATAATCATTAAATGAGCGTCAAGATATTTATTGGTAATATTTCTAACAGATTTTATAATTGGTGTACCAAATGAGATATTTGGTACAAATAAACCATCCATTATATCTAAATGGATTCCATCAATATTATTTTCTACATTTTTAATATCTTTTCCTAATTTTGAAAAATCTGCAGCTAAAATTGAAGGATAAATTTTCATTTCCATCTTTTCCTCCTTGTTTTTTTAGTGAATTCTTCTATTTCGTTATATATTTTTAAATAGTTTCTATATCTTATTTCTGAAATTTCATTATTTTCAACAGCTTCTTTAACAGCACAATGAGGTTCATTTATATGAACACAATCATTAAACCCGCAATATATGGAATGTTCTTTTAATTCAACAAAATAATTTTGTAATTCATCAGGTTTGAATTTATACACATCAAATGCAGCAAACCCAGGAGTATCCGCAACAAAGCCACCAAAATCAAATTTTAATAATTCGGTATAAGTAGTAGTATGTTTTCCTCTTTGTGATTTTTCTGATATTTCACCAACTTTTAATTTTAATCCAGGATTTATAGCATTAAGTAAAGATGATTTTCCAACACCAGACATACCTGCAAACGTAGATATTTTATTTTTTAAATATGGTTTAATTTTTTCAATCCCTATATTTTTCTTTGCACTGGTTAAAACTACAGGATATAATGGAGAATATATATCTAAAAAATTTTTAATTTCATTTTTTTCTAAAAGATCAACTTTATTTAGAACTATTATACAATCAAGGTTATTTTTTTCAACCTGTATTAGAAATTTGTCAATAGTTAAATAATCCACTTTAGGACTTTTCAAACAAGTAACCAAAATAGTTTGGTCAACATTAGCGATCTTAGGCCTGTATAATAAATTTTTTCTTGGAAGAATATTTTCAATTTTTGCTGTATTATTCTCTATTGAATATTCAATATAATCACCAACAATAGGTGTGATTTTTTGTAATTTAAATTTACCGCGTAAAAAAGCGGTTATTTTTTCTCCATTTTCCAGGTCCATTAATTCTAAAGTATTTGAATGAAAACGTGTCACTATACCTTTTCTGATGTTCACTTATTCACCTCCGAAGACGAGACATCTAACTCGATTAGATCTCCTTTATTTATGATAGTTCCAGGTTTTGGATCCATATCTATAACTGTTTCAATTTCTGTCTCAGGAGTATATATTTTTTTTATTTTATAATTCAATCCATATGAAACTATAAATTGTTCGGCTACTTGTAAAGGTATCCCTATTAAATCCGGAACCTTAAGAGATTCTACATTTCCTAATTGGACAAAAACATGTCTTCCTTTTTTTACCTGTATTCCTGCTGATGGTTCTGTATATAATACTTTTTCTCCAATGCCTTGGATTATTGGAATTAAACCAATTTCTTTAAGAGCTTTTATTGCTATATCTTTGTTTTCACCTTTTAATTCAGGTATTGAAACATAAGAAGAACTGTTGACAAATATAAAAACAATCAACAGCAAAATTAATCCTCCAGATATTGCTCCCAATACAAACATCATAAAGTTGTACAAAATACGTTTTAAACTAATTTTTTTCATTTTAAAAATATACCCTTTTTTCTTAGTTTTAATTGACCACATGCAGCATCAATATCAGTACCTTTTTCAATTCTTAATGTAGCTTCAATATTTTTTTCTTTTAATTTATTTACAAAATTTGTTAAAAATCTTTTTGAAGGTCTTTCAAAACCAGCTGGATTCGGATTTACAGGAATTATGTTAACCATCACTTTCAAACCTTTTAATAAATTTGCTAGTTCTTCAGCATGTTTTTCTTCATCATTTAGTCCTTTTATAATAATATATTCTATCGTAACTCTGTTTTTTGTTTTTTCTTGATATATCTTGCATGATTGTATAACTTCTTCTATTGGATATTTTGCATTAATAGGCATAATTTTATCTCTTATATAATTATTTGGTGCATGTAATGAAACAGATAATCTAATGTCTAAGTCAAAGTTTGCTAGTTCTTCAATTTTATCAGCAATACCAGCAGTTGATATAGTAATTCTTCTTGCACCAAGTTTTTTCATTTTTTCATGATTCCAATTCTTGATGGCTTTTAAAACATTATCATAATTTAATAATGGTTCTCCCATTCCCATTAAAACTATGTTATTTATATTCACATCCTTTAATTTTTCTATAGCTAATACCTGTGCAACAATTTCACCACTGCTGAGATTTCTTTCAAATCCACTAGCCCCAGTAGAACAGAATTTACATTTTAAAGCACATCCTACTTGAGTTGAAATACATGCTGAAATTCTATTAGGATAAAATAATAATACAGATTCGATAGTTTTACCATCTTCTAATTTCCATAAAAATTTAGTAGTTCTATCTTTTTTAGATTCCTGAATGTCGATTGGTTCAGGAATATATATATAGAAATGTTCATCTAATAGTTCTCTTTGATTTTTAGAGATGTTTGTCATTTCATAAAAGTCGAAGATATGTTTTTTAAATATCCAATCCAGGACTTGATCTACTCTAAATTTTTGTAAATTTATTTTTTTGAATTCAACTATTAATTCTTCATAGCTAAAATTCAGAATATTTTTTTTAACCATTTCATTACCTCCTAAAATACGCAACATTCATAACTCCATGTTATGTCAAAATCTAATTTTTTTGCTAAATTAATAGTACTTTTAACTGGTTGAACTATCTTATCAGCAACAAACAATAATTTTTTTTGTATTTCTTTTCTATAGTAACCTCTTGGATGCATACATCCTAAAGTTAACTTTATATTTGGGAAATTATCTTTTGTATATTTGAAAATATTATATACTTCGTTTATATCAGGTGGATTTTTATTTTCAAAAAAAGAGCCTTTTGTTGGTATAAAAACTAAAAATATAATTTCATCTATATTATACTCTTTTATTTTTTTCAAAGCATCAAATTCATGTGTTATTTGTCCACCATTAAGACCAATTGTTATATGTGGCTTTATATTGAAATTTAATTTAAATAAATTATCAAAAGTATTCCACATTTCATCAAATTTATCGATACCATAGACATTTATCATGGTTTCTTTATTTCCAACTAAGTCAAATGAAATAGCATCGCTAATATTTTTTATTTTTTTCAATTCATTATAATTCATAAATCCAGTATGTAGATTATATTTAAACTTATATTTATCTTTATATTCTTTTAATTTTTCAATAAAATTATATACAGGAACCTTTATTTCGTTGTTCATTCCCCCACTTAATAAAAAGGAATTCATATTTGAAAGATTATCTATGTCATTTATTGTAGCCATATGTTCTAAATAATGCTTATTACAATGTTTACAATTTAAAGAGCAATAATTACCTGTTAATGAAATTGATCTGGTTTTTTCTATTTTAACAAAATGAATTTTATTTTCCATTTAATTCCTCCAGAAAATTTTCGCAAGCTTCTTTAGCAGCAAGTTGTTCAGCAACTTTTTTAGATTTACCGATACCTTTGCCGTATACTTTCCCGTTTATAACAGCCTCTATTACAAATGTTCTATTATGCGGTGGTCCATCCTGTCTAACTAATTTATATTCGGGACGTATTTTTAAATCTTTTTGTGTTAATTCTTGTAATCGAGTTTTGTAATCCAAAAATAATTTTCCTTCTATGGATTCTTTAATATAAGTTTTTAAATTTTTTAAAGCAAAAGATCTTGCTTTTTCAAATCCTAAAGACAAATATATAGCTCCTATGATAGCTTCAAATAAATCTGATATTATAGAATGTTTTTCTCTGCCACCAAATTTTTCTTCGTTTTTGCTTAATAAGATATAATCTCCTAAATTTAGTCGTTTAGCAGCATCAAATAAGATTAATTCACTTCCAACGGTCGCTCTTATTCTTGCCATATCACCTTCATTTAAATCAAAATTTTTGAATAGATGTTCGGCAATGATTAAATTTAATACTGAATCACCTAAAAATTCCAATCTTTCATTTGAATTTATTTTTCTCCCTTTAGAAGTATAGTCGTTTGAATAAGAAGAATGACAAAGAGCTTCAAAAAGAAGCCCTTCGTCGATATTATCAATACCAATAATTTTTTTTACTTCTTTAACAACTTCTTTTTCATGATCATTCATTTATTTTCTCCTTGATAATATTGTATAAAGATGTTTCATCCAATTTAAATATTTCAAACAATGATTCATTGTTTCCAGAAGGTGAATAGTTGTCAACGCCTAAAGATGTAACGGTTAAAGGACTTAATTTATTTTCAACAACAGATTTTGAAAATTCAACTAATAATCCGTTGTGCTTATTATGATCTTCATAAATAATTATATGGGAATCATTTATATATTCTTTTATTTTTGAAGCATTGAATTCTAAAGGTGCTGATACATTGATAACAGTAATATTTTTTCCTTCTTCTTTTAATTTATCTGCAACCTTTACTGCTTTATAAGCAACACTACCATGTGTTAAAATAGTTACTTTTTCTCCTTTTCTCAACACATCCATTTTACCATATTCAAATTCATAATTTTCACCAAAGAATGGTTTACCATTTTCATCTAAAATTACAGGTATTTTTGACCTTCCCATTGCTATAACGACGTTACCCAATATTGAAGCAGCATATCTAACAGCTTTGTCTGTTTGATTTGGATCAGCCGGAACAATTAATTTTGTATCAAAGAAACTTCTTACAATACCGATATAATTAATTTCATGATGAGTTTTTCCATCTTCTCCAATATCTATACCACAATGAGTAACAGCTGTTTTTAAGTTTGTATGATTTATATCATTCAATCTTTGTTGATTAAATGTTTCGTCAAGACCAAATACTCCAAAATCTGCAAAGAATGGAACAATTCCACAAACTGACATTGCACCTGCAATTGTTGCAGCATTATGTTCTTGAATACCTATTTGAACATATGTTTCTGGACTTGTTTTTTCAAATTTTTCTAATTTCACTGAAGGTTTTAAATCACAATCTATTGCGACTATAGGTACTTTTCCCTTATTAATTTTAGCTAAATCTGCAACGGCATTTCCAAAAGCTCCTCTATTATCAACTTTATCCTCTTTTGAATAAATTATAGGTTTTCCAGGATCTGCGGTAACCACATTATCTTTAAATTCTAATTTTTTTCTTAATAAAGGTAATTTTTTTCTCATTTCTTTATATTTTTCAATATCATTTTCTAAACCTAATTCTTTTAATGCTTTATCAGCTTCATTTTCTTTTAATGGGGAACCGTGATATTCATGTCTATTTTCCATGAAAGAAACGCCTTTTCCTATAATTGTTTTTGCAATAATAACTGTTGGTCCTAATTTATAATTTTTGGCTTCTTCAATAGCATTAAATAATTGTTCAAAATCATGACCATCAACTTCAATTATATTCCATCCTGCAGCTTCATATTCTTTTACAATGTCAACATATAAAACATCTCTAGCTCTTCCTGAAATCTGAATATCATTATAATCTACTAAAACAGTTAAGTTATTTAAATTTTCTTTTTTAGCCGTTCTTCTTGCTTCTGCGATTTGACCTTTTGGAGATTCACCATCACTATGCAAAACAAATACATGATAGTTTGCACCTGTTCTTTTTGAAGCCAAGGCCATACCAACACCAGCAGATAAACCTTGTCCTAAATTTCCAGTTGTCCACTCCACACCTGGGATACCTCTTGTTATATGTCCTTCGAAGATAGAACCGGCATGTCTAAATCCGGCAATTAATTCATCAACATTGAAAAAACCGAGTCTTGCTAAAGCGGAATAAACGCCAGGCGATGTATGCCCATGACTAATCACAACTCTATCTCTTTTAGGATCATAAGGGTTTTTTGGGTCTATATTTGCCAAATTAAATACACTTAAATACATATCGATAGAAGACATTGAACCTCCAGGGTGTCCGGATTTTGCAACTGTTGTCATTTTTATAATGTCACCTCTACAAATTTTAGCTAATTCTTTTAATTCATTTAATGAATTTTTCATCTAAACTCCTCCTTTATCATCATTATAAATTTTATTATAAAAATCGTTTTATAAACCAAAAAATTCCATTTAATATTATACTTATTAATATAGCAGAAGTCAAAGGAAAATAAAAAGTAAAGTTTTCCTTTTTAATTAAAATATCACCGGGTAATTTTCCAATTTTAAAAGGAATTTTATTTGAAAAATAAAATATAATACCTATAACTATTAAAATAATACCAAACAAAATTAAAAATTTTCCTATAAACTGCATATTAATCACCATACGGACAATTTTTCTTAAAATATTCAAAAGGGAGTTTTACCATTACTGGTTGATTATTTTCAATTATTTGTAATGTCACCTGTTTTAAAAATGCGTTTACTGTAATAACTCTTGCAGGCACATTTTCGTATTCTATGGTAGAACCTTCATTTGGGATACAGCGCAATACAGATTCATAAAAATCATTTTCATAAGCGAGACAGCACATTAAACGTCCACATCTCCCGGAAATTTTTGCAGTATTAATAAGCATTTGCTGTGTTTTTGCCATTTCCATTTTTATTGAATCGAATTTTCTTAAAAATCTTGAACAACAAGTAACCTGGCCACATAAACCGATAGCCCCTATCATTTTAACTTCATCTCTGATACCAATCTGTCGAAGTTCTATTCTAGCTTTAAATTCTTTAGCTAAATCTTTAACCAATTCTCTAAAATCTACTCTGGTATCAGAACCAAAGTATACTATAATTTTTGATTTATCAAAAACAAACCTTGCAGAAAGTATTCTCATTGGTAATCCTAAATTTTTAGCTTTTATTTCTGTAATTTCTTTAGCTTTTTTAGCCATTTTTTTATTTTCTTCATATATCTTTAAATCATCACTATTTAGTTTTCTTAAAATCGAAGTTACTTCATATCCAATTTCTTCAAAAGTTAATTCTTTGGGTCCTAAAACAACTTTTCCAACATCTAATCCCATATCTGTATTCACTAAAACTAAATCACCTATTTTTATATCTTCGCCATTACTAGCATAATATAGTATAGGAGAAAGTTTGGTTATTTCTACTCCATATACTAAAGCGTTTAAATTAATCATAATTTATTCCTCCTTATTTTTAAAAAAGGCCAACATAAACCGCAAAAACATAGTTTGAATAGTCAAATCAAAATTAAAATTTGAAACAGAACTTTTTAGAATATTTTCACACCATTGTGTATTTTCATATATTTTTTGGAAGTCTAATTCAAAATCAGCAAATCCAAAAAAATATACCATATTTAAAGAATAAAATTCTTTCCAATAAGTTGTTAAACTGTATATAAAAGCATCATGATATATAGATAAAAACATTTTCGAAAAAAACTTTATAGTTTTTAGTTTATCTTGGAGCTTATTTTTATACGACAATATTTTATCAATTATACTTTGAATTTCTATTAAATTTAGTTTTTCAAATCTTTTTATTATTTCAAAGAATGATTCATATTTTAAAATCTTATTTTCTACAAAATCATCATCTTCCATTAAATATTTAATAAGTTCATCAATATTTATATTAGAAAAATTTTTTATAGTATTCAGTATTTGTTCAGATTTTTTAGGATTGTTTAAAATATAATGAGCACATTCAAAATCGTTTTTTATAGAAAAAGATAAGTTTATATAGAATTCTGGAAATTTGTTTTTGATTTTATCGAGTAAGTCAGGATTTGGTAATAATATTTTATATAATCTACTTCTAATAGTAGGTAAGAGATTATGCCATCTGGATGTTGTGCTAATTATAATTGCAAAATTAGGAGGTTCTTCCAAAATTTTTAATGCTGCATTAGCTGCTTGGATATTCATTTTATCAATTTCATGAATAAAAATCATTTTATATTCAGAAAAATTTGGTTTGTATAACAAAAATTCTTGCATATCTCTAATATCAGAGATTTTAATATTGCCGTCTTTAGGAGTAATCTCAAATATATCATTAATATTTATATTCTTTTTTAAAGAATTCAATGTATTATATAGAATAAATTTATCCTGATTTACAAGGCAAATTGAGTTTCCTTTGAAATTATAGATTTTATCTAAAATTATCATTATCACCCCATTATTTATATAAATCAAGTAGAAGGCCATTAATAGAATCTATTTTTTTTGCATAAGCAAAAGCTCCAATTTCATTTTTTAATAATTCATCAGTAAGATTTTTAAGTTCCTTATTTATTTCTTCGGCAACAACAAAAAAGTTTTTTTCTTTAAAATTCATTTTTGAATTTAATTTATATAAATTTTTCTCTACTTTTTTGAGAAATGATTTCACACTTTTTTTATATTTTTCTAAGTTTTTTTCTATTGGAGATCTTTTGAATTCTGCACCATATTCTTCTATTTTTGCTAAGAGTTTATTAAGATCCTTTTTTATTAATTCTATTTCATTTAAGTCCATGACTTCAGAAAAAGAAGTTCTTTTTTTGGTGGAACTTTTGTGAATTTTAGACTTTTTTTTATTTTTAATTTTTTTTTCTTCTAATTTTTTAGATGAATTTCCTGATAATGGATTTATAAACATATGTCTCACCTCCGGTGAGAGAATAATAAGATTAATTTAATTATACTACAAAGAAATAAAAAAGAAAAATTCTTTTACCCCAGAACAAAAGTAAAATATTTAAAAATAAAATATTTAATTAAAGACCAATACAAAAAAAGAAAAAGGGATATCCCTTTTTCTTAAGTTATAATGAAAAATTTTAGGCTTTAATATGAGATTTTGTTAATTTTATTACAACTTTTCTATAAGGTTCTAATCCAATAGATTCTGTCATTATATGAGAATAATTTCTCCTTACATATTCGTGAACGATACGTCTTTCATATGAAAACATTGGGGCTAATTCTATTCGTTCATTTTCATCATTCAACCTTTTTATAGCATTATCAACTATTTCATATATTTTTTCTTTTTTCTTTCTTCTATATTCACCAACGTCTAAATTAACATCTATTTTTGTACTTGAAAGTCTATTAATATAAATAGATAAAATATGTTGCATAGCTCCAATTGTTCTGCCGTATTTTCCAATTAACTTTCCTAAACCATCACCTTCTAATCTAACCAGTATATTTTTTCCTTGAAAGTTAATAGAATAATCAAAATCACCATCAAAATGTTCTAAAAGTGAGCATAAAAATTCATTTAATCTGTTCATAAGGTATTTTTCATTTAAAAAGGCATTAATGATAGCAAGTTTGTTTCCAATACCTAAAAAACCTTTTTTTGGCTGTTGGATGACTTCAAATCCTATTTCTTCAGGAGAAGCATCATAATATTTTACCGCTTCATCAAATGCCAAGTCAATACTTTTTCCTTCAAACTGTTTTTCTCGAATCTTGATATTCATTTTGAGCACCTCCTAATGTGACTATTTTGAAGTTTTATAAGGTTTTGGTCCTAATCCTAAAAATTCTCTCATAGTTAATCCTTTTATATGATTCTTCTTATTTACATAAGCAGTGATAAAGATTTGCAAGACAGCATTAGTTACCCAATAAATGAAAATTCCAGTTGGTAAATTTATGAATAAGAATGGGAAAACGATCATCATAATAGATGTATTCCATGCTGTTTTTCTATCTGTGGCAGATTGTAAGGCATTGAATAAATAAGCTACGACACTTAATAAAACTAATACAATATTTTGTGAAAAACCGCCTTGAGATAAATCAGACCAGATTAAAAACTGTGGATTATAAGCAAAAGTTCCTTGATAATAATTAATTGCACCATATAAAATCCAGAATATTGGCAATTGAACAAAAGCGGTCAAACAACCACCAGCGGGATTGATTTTGTGTATTTTATATAATTCCATTAGAGCTTGTTGCTGCCTTTGAGGGTCTTTATATTTTTTCTTTATTTTTTCAATTTCTGGTTGCAATTTTCTCATTTCAATCATAGATTTTGTTTGCTTATGATATAACGGATATAAGATTAATCTTATAACCAAAGTAAAAATCATTATAGCCCAGCCAAAATTTCCTGTAAATCTATATAACCACCATAAAAACATAACAAATGCATAATTTATATACCATAACCAATTTATTGCACCTACGGATTTAGCTAATTCTTTTATTCTATCATATTTTTCTGGGAAAACTTGTTTAACAAAAACAAATTTTCTGGGACCCATATATGCTTTAAAAGTTTTATTCCCAGAAATTTGTATAGATTGATTTTCGATATTTATATTATCAGCATCAAAAATAAAAAGGGATTTTATAGGTTTGTTAAGATAAGAAATTAATAATTCATTATCTGTAGCAACAGTATTAGGATAAGAAATTGTTGGAATAATAACCTTTCCTGACAAATTCTTAAAAGAAACATCAAAATTATAATATGGATCGTTATAGAATTTATAACTTTTTATACCAGAGTTTTCAAAATAAAATTTTATTTCTATGAAATTATTTTCATAATCTTCTGAAATGTCAAAAGATACTGGCAAAATTTCATTTCCGTTATCATCATATAAATCAAAACTATCGTTATAATAACTATAAATTTTGGTAAATAAAGTATTACTTCTATCTTGTAATATTTCAAAGCTTCTCATGTGCCCTAAGTTGTCAAATGTAACTTTGTATAATCTCATTTGTAAATTAATCTCGGTTGCAGATGAAGTTATACTATAATCTGGAATTTGAGAGAAAACAAAAACTCCCAGGACAATAAGTCCTATAATTAAAAGTATTTTTTTCAATTTTTTACACCCCTTTGTTTATTTTTTGTTGTTGTAATAAAGACAAATTTTTCAGGTACAGGATCCATTCCGCCTTGGTGAAATGGATTGCATCTAAGAATCCTTAACATACCTAAATATAAACCTTTTAACACACCGAATTTTTCAATAGCTTCATAGGTATAAGTAGAACAAGTAGGATAATAAATACATTTTGATGGTTTGTACGGGGATATATGTTTTTTATAAAACTGAATTAATCCCAAAAATATTTTTTTCATTTTAAGCGCTCCGATATATTTAAAATAATATTCTTAATATCATCAAAAGACATATTATCAAAATCTTTTGAAAGTTTTTTTCTTGGTAAAAAAACAATATCATAATCTTGTGGAAAGAGACCTTTATTTCTTCGATATATTTCTCTAATGTATCTTTTTAATTTATTTCTCTTATAAGCTTTTCCGAATTTTCTTTTAATAGTAATGCCTATTCTGGTATAAGTAAGATTATTCTTAGTATATACGACTACAAAGTATTCATTTATATGTCTCTTTCCACAAGAAAAAACTTTATCAAAGTCATTTTTAAAATGGATGCGTTCTCTTTTTTTAAAGGTTTCCTTCATATTAAACAGCTAATCTTTTTCTTCCTTTAGCTCTTCTTCTTCTCAATACAGCTCTTCCACCTGGAGTTTTAGTTCTTGCTAAAAATCCATGTGTTCTTCTTCTTTTAGTTCTGGAAGGTTGGTATGTTCTTTTCATTAGAATTCCTCCTTTTTCAATTTTTTCTAAATACCTTCACCTATTATACCCTTAAAATATTTTTTATGTCAATAAGAAAGGTTACAATTATTTTTTTTTTAAGAAAAAATTCGGGACATCCCGAATTAATGTAACATTTTTAATTGTTCTTTCCTTAAATTTATTATTTGAATTAATTTTGTATACTCATCATCTGTGACTTCTCCAATTTTGAAATCACAATGATAATATCCACTAAAAATTTCTTCTTTATATATTATTTCACCTATAAGGTTTATTTTTAAATTCATTGCTTCAAAAGTTATTAAAATTTTCGAATCAACCATATTATTTACTTTGTCTTTTAAAGCATAAAATATAAGATTTTTATTTGATATGCTTTCAATATTAATTTTAAAAGCTTTTTCATTATCAAGTCTCCATACATATTTATTAACAAAAACGACTTTTTTTAAAGGTACCCCGACACCAATCAAATTCCACTTTACAGAAACACTCTCAGAATCTTCTATATTTTTATTAATTTTTAGAATATAACCTGTTTTATTTTTCCCTACAATTGTACACGTTTTATTAAATGAATTATTGTTAGAATAGTATTCAATAGATATATTATTTTCAAGTTGTAAAAGATCTTTTTCAATATTAAAGTTTTTTTCATCTATTTCAATAGTTTTTTGAGGTAAAAAGATATTGATAAAATCTTTTTTAGAATCTATAATTTTAGCTTTTAATTTTATTTCTTTTTTTTCAATATTGAAATTAATAAAAACATCATTGTATTTCATTAAAGTGTTTGGTAAAAGGCCACCATAAAAATCAGGGATTATTTTTACAACAGTTTTTACAATTTCTCCGTCTAATTTATTATTTTCAACCATTTTAAATAAAATTTTTGGAGCATCTTCAATTTTCATAGCTTTTCTCCATGGTCTGTTAGAGAGCAAAGCATCAGTAACTTCAGAAACGACTAATATTTTTGACAATAAAGAAAGATAATATTTATTTTTTTTAGAGTAACCACTACCATCTAAATATTCATGGTGATACTTTGCGATTTCCACATATTCAGAAAAATAATCGTTTCCTGCAAATAAAAATTCAAGATTATTAGTATGTTGTTTTATAATTTCTAATTCCACGGGAGTAAGTTTTTCAGACTTTTGTAATATTTCTTTTGGTATCCAAATTTCTCCCAAATCATGTATTAAAGCGGCATAGTATAATTTTTCAATATTTTTTTGATCCAATTTTAAATTTTCAGCAATAAGTACAGAAAGATCAGCTATTCGTAAAGAATGATAATAAGTATAAGCATCATGTGCTTTTAAAATTGAAAATAAAGAATTTATTGTTTGCTCAATGGAGTATTCTTTTAATACTTCATCTTTCATATCCAAAAGTATAGTTAAAAAACTTTTCAAATGTTCATAAAATAAGTCTTTTAAGGTATTAATATTGTCATATTTTGTATTTTTATCTAATAACACATAAATAAAACCAACAATATTATTTCGAAAGATAATATTTTGACCTATAGCAAAATGATTTCTTTTTCCATCGAAAAAGTGTTTATTAATAGATTCTTCATATAAAACAGAATCAAAATTATTAATAAGAAATTTATCTTCAACAGAAAAACACATAGAATTCATAGAAAGATCAAAATCCATATTTTCAGAATCAAAATATGACACAATTCTAAATAAATTATCGGAAATTTTAATTCCCAAAATCAATCTGAAATTTGAAATAGGCATTTCAGCTATTATTGAACTAATAGCCTCATACTTACTCATTTGCTTCACCCTTACTTATAAAGTTTTTTGAGGTACCGACAATTATGAACATATCATCTTTTAATAATTCTGGAGATTTAATATTATTAATTTTTAATAAATAGTCTATGGAAACACCAAAAATACGTGAAATGCTGTATAAAGTATCTCCACTTTTTACTTTATAGTAAATATAATTATCTTTTGGCATTTCTTCTTTGTAATATTTTTCAAATACAGAATTGTCTAAAGAATATATTTCTCTTGGCAAAGTGTCATTTATTATAAAAGAAAAATCTTGTAGATTTAAATTTGTACTTTCCTGGCTAATTTTTTTACCATGAAGTGAAACGTTTTTATATAGGATAATTATCGATATATTTGCTTCTTTAATTTCTTTAGAAAAAGTATTTATAATATGATTGGTGCTATAAATTTTAAAATTGTTATATTCATAATCATCATTTCTTTCTATTACGCCAATAACAAAGACTTCATTGTTTTTATATAAGTATTTTGTATATGGCATGTAATAAAACTTGCCGTTATATTCTAAGTTTGCCAATAAAAAAGGCATATTTTTATCAAAAAGTTCATTGCTAAATTCAACACCTAGAAAGGGTTTATATGATGGAATTTCATAGTATCCTTCATTGCTTTTAGAAAAGTTTATTGAAAAAGCTAAAAAAGACAAAATTAAAATTATGAGTGTAAATAATGATTTTTTCATGATTAGCCCTCCCTAATATTATCAAAAACAATTATATCATAAAATAATTAAATTTCATTATATGTATCAATGAAAATATTTTCAATGTTGAATTTATCTTTTAATAAATTAGAAATGGCTTTAACACCGAATATTTCGGTTGCATAATGACCAGCATTTATATAATTTATCCCCATTTCTGAAGCTATATCTCTAATATGTTCTTTCACTTCACCTGTTATAAAAGTATCTGCAACACCTTCCAAAGATTCGATTGCATAAGATGCTCCTCCTGATATTATAACTACATTTTTAACGTAATTTTTATTCTGATAAATTAATAAATCTCTTCTATTAAAAATTTTCTCAAGCATTCTTTTAAATTTTTCAAAAGGTATATCCTCATCAAAATTTCCTTTTACACCTATATCATAGCTTTCTATATTATTTAAATTTAATTTTTTAGCTATTTGAGCATTATTTCCATATATTAAATGTGCATCTAAAGGCAAATGATATCCCATAAGAGTGATATTATTTTTTATGACTTTTTCAATACGTTTTTTAAAATATCCTCGAATCTTAAAAAAGTCCTTACCAAAAATTCCGTGATGTACAAGAAGCATATCCGCATTATTTTCAATAGCTTCGTCTAAAAATTGTTTATTAAATGAAACACCTACAGCAATTTTTTTTACTTCATGTTTTCCTTCAATTTGTATTCCATTAAAGCAATAATCATTAAATTTATTGATATCTAATAAATCATTTAAAAATTTTTCTATTTCAAAAATATTTGCCATAAGCACACCTCCATATTAAGTATAACATAAAATTTTTAAAAAAGAATAATCCTTATGAAGATAAAACAAGAACTCCCTTTTAGCAAAGGGAGTTCTTGTTTTTATGTTATATAACTGCTAATTCAGTTTCTTTATCAAAAATATGCATTGTTTCCATTTCTAAGATCAATTCAACTTCACTGTCTTCCCTAGCAGTCGTAGTAGGATCAACTTTAGCAACAAATGCTTGACCACCAATATTAACATGTAATAAAGTTTCACTTCCTAAAGGTTCTGCAACATCAACAATTCCTTTAATAACATCATTTGTATGCTCACCTTTATATATTGATTTATCATGAATATTTTCTGGCCTAATTCCAAATACAACATCTTTATCTATATAAGATTCTAATTTTTCTTCGAATTCTTTTGGAACCTTTACTTTGAAACCTTCTGAAGCAACCCATAATCCGCCTTCACCTTTAACTATTTTCGCTTCTAAGAAATTCATAGGAGGAGTACCAATAAAACCAGCAACAAATTTATTTGTTGGTCTGAAATATACATCGAAAGGACTTCCAATTTGTTGAATAACTCCATCTTTCATAATAACAATTTTATCAGCCATAGTCATAGCTTCAACTTGGTCGTGAGTAACATATACTATTGTTGCGTTTAATCTATGATGTAATTTTTTTAATTCACTTCTCATTTGAACCCTTAATTTCGCATCTAAATTTGATAAAGGTTCGTCAAATAAAAATACTTTAGGATCCCTAACAATAGCTCTACCAACTGCAACCCTCTGTCTTTGACCACCTGATAATTGTTTAGGCTTTCTATCTAATAAATGTGCAATATCTAAAATTTTTGCTGCATTTTTTACCCTAGCATCAATTTCTTCTTTTGGGAATTTTCTTAATTTTAAACCAAAAGCCATATTATCATATACTGTCATATGAGGATAAAGAGCATAATTCTGGAAAACAAAAGCAATATCTCTATCCTTTGGTTCAACATCATTAACGATTTTGCCATCAATCACTAATTTTCCATCTGTTATTTCTTCTAATCCTGCAATCATTCTTAATGTTGTAGTTTTTCCGCATCCTGAAGGACCTAACAAAACACAAAATTCTTTATCTTCGATAGTAAAACTTGCATTTTTAACTGCATGAAATCCGTTAGGGTAAATTTTATCAATATTTTCCAATACAACTTGTGCCATTAAAAACACCTCCAATTTTATTCTTCTAAAATTTCAATTTCTTTAAATATATCTTTTATTTCATTATATTTAGAAGGATCACCTATTTCCATAAGATATAAATCTCTAATTTCATCAATAAAATTCATTAATTTTTTAAATTTGTCAAATCCTATTAGAACAAATTCAGGTTTTCCATTTTTTGTGATAACAACGAATTTCCTTTTCGATTCCTCTGTTACATAAGAAAATTTTGATTTGGCTTCAGCCACGCTGTAAAATTTCAAATTTTCAATATCCATAAAAATCCTCCTTGACTATAATTATAGTCATATTTTCTGTAAATAAAAAATACGATTATCTATAATTAAACAGTAAAAAACAAAACTACGAAGAATTACAATAATAATTCTTTGTTTTTTTAATTTTTATAATTATAATATTGAATCTTAATTTTCTAAATATATAACAATATAAAAATATAGACTGCCTATGATAGCAGTCTATATGGTTATTCCAAAATTATAATGTTTTTTAATAGGTTTAAGAATTTCCCATTTGCAAGAAAGCCCTTTTTTAAATTTAACTAAATTGCCTTTTTTAATTTTATAATTGTAATTTTTTGTATGAACAATAACTTCTCCATCTAAAATATAACACACTTCAGTATCTTCATAATACCAATCAAAAGTAGAAACTTCTTTTTCCCATATAGGCCAGTTTTTTACGTCTAATTTTTTTAATAAAACATCAGAAGGATTTTCTATGACTTTAACTTCAGGTTCGTTATCTAAAAGAGCATTCATAGGGTCTTTAAATTTAGATTCGGCACTTAATATAGTTTCACCCAATAATTGAAGATACTGTTCAACATCCTTTTTATCGAAATTATCATAAAGAAACAATTCCAGAGTTTCAAAATCTGACTCTGGATGTCTTTCAAAAAATTCATCAACGGCTTTAATTATATCTTCCATTTTTCACCCTCACTTCAGAATTAAATTTGCATTTTCATAATTTCTTTGTAAGCCTGAACAATTTTGTTTGTAACTTCTGTTGTTAGTTTTAATGACAAAGAAGCTTTTTCAGCAGAAATAATAACATTATGAATATTGTCAATCTTTCCTGCTGCGTAATCAGCACTCATTTGTTGAGAGATCTTTTGGGTTTTATTTACATCATCAATAGCATTTTTCAAAATATCTGCGAAATTCAAATTTTTTGATGATGTTTTATTGTTTTTTTGCGTCCTTGCTATATCATTAATTCCATTTATTCCTGAAACTCCCGGGATTTTTTCAATCATAACTTACACCTCCTAAGCTCCACGACCTATAGATAAAGCAGAATTAAACATTGTTTTTGCAGAATTAATAACTGCAACATTAGCTTCATAAGCTCTTTGTGCAGTAATTAAATCGACCATTTCTCTGAGAGGATTAACATTAGGATATTTAACATATCCATTTTCGTCAGCATCTGGATGACCAGGATCATATACCAATCTAAAAGGACTATTATCTTCTTCTAATTTTGAGACTCTTACACCAGATATTTGTTCATCTTTTTTAGATAATTCTTTATTCAAAACTTCTTTAAAAGTAACAACTTTTCTCCTATAAGGTCCGCCATTCTCAGTTCTTGTAGTATTTGCATTCGCAAGATTATTTGAGATTACTTCTGATCTAAATCTTTCTGCTGTCATTCCGCTTGCAGCGATATCCATTATTTTAAAAGCATTAATATTCATTATCTGATTCCTCCAATAACTGTTTTATAATCTGATAATCTATAGTTAATTAATCTGGTTAAAGCGTTATATTGTAAAGTGTTTTCCATCATTTTAACCATTTCAATATCAATATCAACATTGTTTCCATCTTCTCTTGTTGAACGTGATTTGTCTTCTATTATATCATATTTTACTTCATTAATAGAAGGTATGTTTTTTAAATGTTTTGAATTGTTTGTTTTTAATTTTATCTCATTAGAATTTCCTAAAGCTTTTCTTAATTCTTCTTCAAAAGAAATATCTTTTCTTTTATAACCTGGTGTGTTATAATTAGCTATATTATGAGAATAAATTTTTTGTCTTGCTTCAATAGCGTCTAAAGCTTTTGGTATAATATTCATTGTAAGATCTTTTACAAACATTTTATCCGCCTCCTGAGTTATAATTCTATATAATGGTAAAAAAAACCTAAGGAGTTGAAAAAAATGAAAAAAATCTTTCTTGTAGGATATTATGGTCATAATAATCTTGGAGACGAAATGTTGTTTGAATCAATGTTAGAAATGTTTAAAGAAATAAAATTTGAAGGAAAAATATATGTGATTTCAGATAAAACAAAGATTGAAAAAGAATATAAATTCAAGGTTTTTACAATAGATAAATATGATTTTCCAAAAATAATAAATACAATAAAAGATATTGATTTAATGATTTATGGTGGTGGAAATCTCTTACAAAGCGAGACATCTTTAAAAAGTTTTTTATATTATGATTTTTTATTTTCAATAGCTAAGCACTATAAAAAAAATATTTTGTTTGTTTCCCAGGGATTTGGTCATTTTAAACATAAATATGCATTAAAAAGATTAAAAAAAATTTTAAAATATAAACGATTATTTGGAATATTAAGAGATGAAACTAGTTATAGATATGCAAAAAGATATTCTGGAAATTTCGAATTGGGTACAGATATTGGAGTTATAAAATATAAAAACATAATATTTAAAAAAGATCCTCAAAAAATGCATATTTCGATAATCATAAAAAACAGAAGAAATTGGGCGAAAATACTATATATTTTAGAACAGATAAATGTAAAAAGAATAACACCTATAGTTTTAAATAAATCGCAAGATTCGATAATAGCATATGAATTCTTTGAAAAATATAAAGATGAAATAAATATTTCCTTTCCAGTTTCAGAAGAAAATAAAATTTTATATGAAATATTAAAATCTGAATTTGTTATTTCTGATAGACTACATGGTGGAATATTATCTTTATATCTGGGTGTTCCGGTAATTATGTATAAAAATCAAAAAAATTATAGAGTTTTTAAGACGATAAATAATGAATATAATTTATTTTTTAAAGACGAAGAAGATTTGATTGGTGCAATATCAAAAATATATGATTTTAAATTTAATAATATGCAAGAAAAGTTTGTAAATAATTTGAATGAAACACACGAAAAAACAGTAAATTTAATTAAAACCTTCTTATAATATTTAATACCTGACCATCTGTACTTAATACTAAAATAATATTATCTGTTGGCACTTCAATATCTATAGGATAATCATCGATTTTAAACCTTTCATAAACGTTAAAATTCTTATCAATTACAAAAAATTCGCCAGTTATATGAGATATGGCAAACAGAAAATCATTAGTAGTATTATATGCAAAATCAGTAATAGGGATATCCTTTAAAATAACTTTTATAGATTTATCTTTTAACGAATAAATATAGATTCCACCAAAAAGTGAATTTCCGATTATATTATTGTTGAATATTCCAATATTAGTTAAATATTTACCAAATTGAGCAATCTTTTTTTGATAATTATCCCAAAATTCATATATTCCTCCTTCAAAATATTCACCTAAATAGTATTTTCCGTTATACCTTTCAATATCAATTGGAAAAGAAATTCTTTTTAAATTCATAATAAACTTTTCATCGCTTAGCCTAAACAACAATTTATATGTAGTAAAAATATTGTTTTTTTCATTTTCATACATGGGAATTAAAACATCATTATCAATCAAAGATATGAAAGGACTTTTTACTGGAAATTCATAGAAAGCTTCTATTTTTAAAGATGTTTTATTTATAATATATAAACCATAAGGATTGGTAGTAGCAACATAAAATTTATCTTTTGAAAACTTCATATTTACAGGTTTAGCTTTTAACTTTAATTTTCTGCTAAGACTTCCCCACTTGTTAATAACTTTTAGAGAAGGATCTCCGTTATCTATGACATATAAATAATTATTTATATAATATCCTGCCATGGGTCTTGTAATAACTCCATTATCTACATATAAAGTGACATCACCATTAACATAATCAACAACTTTTACGGTACCGCTGTAATTGCAGATAGTTGCATAATTCCCATAGATATCAATGTGAAATGTTCTCTCTCCAACCTTTATTTTATCAACAACTTGAAAAGTATCTGGTGAAGAAAGAGAAATCAAAGAAAACAGGATAAAAATAATCAAAAGAATTTTTTGAAATATTTTAAGCATATATAACCTCCAGAAAATTATATTTTTTTCCTGACTTTGACAATTGTTTTTTTTAAAAAAAGAGATAACGCTGAAATATAGCGAAAAATATCAAATGTTAACTTTTTATAAAAAGCAAAATTAGCCACACACCACCCTCTTTTTAGCGTTT